>JBATIA010000486.1:0-1616 GCA_049667415.1 Ignavibacteriaceae bacterium | reverse complement strand
ATTCAACCCAAAGTTGAGATTTTCAAATAGTCTGATATATTTACAATTAGATTTTATGTTTCTAACTAATGAGTTGGATTGTTATTTTATGAATGTATTTATAATAAGCTAAATCAAATTATTCTTTGTACTTTTGTGCTGTGCTGAAAATAGCACAGCTAAATTTATGTGTTGCGATTTTTTTCCTGCATCTTTCATCAATAAAAAAAGGAGGACTAAAATGAAATTATTATTGAAAACTGCGCTAATGCTCTGTATTCTGTTCTTATCTTGCAGTACCTGTCTGGCACAATTCACTGCAGATATGGTTACAACAGAGGGCGATGTTACCAAAACCGGAAAATTGTACTTCGAAAATCCCTACTATCGTATGGATATGGAAGAGGGTGGACAGAAAATGTTTGTAGTAGTAAACAATAAAACAAAAACTACAAGAGTTTTTATGCCCTCAGAGAAAATGTATATGGAAATGAAAAGCGATGATATGAAGAGTTTATCAAATGATGTATTCCAGAGTCTTGAAGCACAAAAAAAACAATATGAAACTAAGCTAGTTGGAGAAGAAGCTGTAAACGGATATGACTGTGAAAAATACCAGGTGATCATTGACGGATCTCCTGTTTCAACTTACTGGCAATCCTCAGAGATTGAATACCCGATAAAAGTTGTTTCTGGTGACAAACAAAATATGGTTATGGAATTGAAAAATATTGAGAAGGGTGATGTAGACGATGCTTTGTTCAAGGTGCCTGCGGGATTTACAAAAATGGAAATGCCGGGAATGATGAAATAGAAATAAATTTATATTTGAGGAGAGAGTTTAAACTCTCTCCTTCTTAAATCTTATTTGACAAGCATCATTTTTTTTGTCTCGATAAAACTACCCGCTACCAGCTGATAGAAATAAATCCCGCTTGGTAATCCAGCTCCCTTGAATTCTGCTTCATATGTTCCGGGACCTTTTTCTTCGTTTACTAGTGCTGCAACTTCATTTCCCAAAACATCATATACTTTTAATGTTACAAAACTATCCCTATTTCCCTCTCCTTGGTAAGGAAAGGAATTTAAAGGTGAGATTGGAATAGTGAATTTAATTTTTGTTGAAGGATTAAAAGGGTTAGGATAATTCTGGTAAAGAGCAATACCTTCAGGTAAGTTTTTTTCATCTGATGCATAAACCGGATCGGTATTATTATAGAATAAATAATTTCCCTTGTTCTGATCCCAATTGGTTATCCCCATATCTATATCCCAAGAAACAGCAGTTTCAATAGTTACGGGAGTTCCTGAGCCCGGTTGAGTGGCAAGCATTACCCATCCGTTTTCGAGATCATAGCAGTATTCATTGTTTTGCAGTGTATCGTTTTCGACTATCACTCTGTTCAGATATTGCAAAGGTGTTCGTGGTAAGTAGAATAGTTTCTTTAATCCATCACTGACAAAAAGTTCTTCGATATTCTGAACAGCATCATTATCAACATCACTGCAAGTAATTACTTCAACCACGCTCGTACTTGTTGATGTATATTCCGGGTTTACATTAAAGTTTCCATTATTATTTAAATAGATTCTTACAGGCTGCCACCAACCACCGGTTAATAGATCCAGGTCATGAT
>JBATIA010000485.1:0-4280 GCA_049667415.1 Ignavibacteriaceae bacterium | reverse complement strand
TTGCTTGCTCTGCGGGTTCTGATTATTCTCTGCATAGTTACAGCATTTGCAAGACCAACACTTGTCGGAGTTTCGGTTGGCGGTACAACTTCAGCTGCAAAAACAACTGCGGTTTTTATTCTTGATGATACTTTCAGTATGAGTGTCATCGATCAAAACGGATCTTCTATCAACCAGGCAAAAGAAACAATCAAAGACCTCCTGAACCAGTTTGAAGAAGGGGATGAAGTTGGATTAATCCTTGTCTCACACCAGCCGGATGAAATAGGAATCACTTCAAGCCTGGAAAAGTTTAGAGAAGAGATTGGTGCTGTAAATGTCTCCTATGCAAGCAACAAATTGAATAATGCTATAATTAAAGCTGCTGCAGTTTTTGCGAAAACAAAAAATTTCAATAAAGAAATTTATCTTTTTACAGATTTCCAGAAGGGAAGACTTGCATCTGATGATGAAATTGTAGACCTAAAAGAACAGTTTGGAGAGCAAGTGAGATTATATTCTTTTGATTACTCTGGTAAGGAAGCAACCAACTTCGGTATTAATGAGTTAAAAATTAACACGCAGATTTTTGAAAAAGATAAACCTGTAAAATTTGAAGCAACGATAAAAAATTATTCTGAAAGAGTAAAAGATAACCTGGTTGTTTCACTTTTTATAGATGGAGAAAGACTTGCACAGCAAAGTATAAATCTGAATCCGGGCGAATCAAAAATTGTTAATCTTGAAGCACCGGCTAAAAACTATGGAAACAGCGAAGCACTGACTGAGATTGAGGAAGATGATTTGGTGCAGGATAATCAGCGGTTCGCTTCGTTTAGGATCCCTGAAAAAATTCCTGTTCTGATTTTGGCTGATGATTTAGCTGAATCGAAGTTAATTGAAATAGCATTGAAATCAGTTTCTGAGCAAGATTATTTTAATTTGACAGTTAAAAAGGTCGAACAGATTTCCGGAACTCAGCTTAATAATTTTCAGGTAGTAATGTTAGTTAGCAGTAATTTTATAAACGCAAAGGATAAGCTTTCCCGGTTCTTAAATTCTGGCAAAGGAATAATAATATTTCCTTCTTCTGCTGCAAATTCAAATAATTTTATAAGCTCATTAAGCTCGATTGGAATAGGAATTACAGGCGGGATTGTAAATGCTGATAAAGGGCAGTCAGTTCATTTTAACCAAATTGATTTTATCCATCCTCTTTTTGAAAACATTTTTGTAGATGAAAAGAAGAAACAGGTCGAATCACCGGACATTTATTCTTACTTCAAAATTAATCCTGCAGGTAGAGGCAAAAACATAATCAGCCTCGAGGATGAAAGCAGCTTTCTAAGTGAATACTCTGTAAATGGTGGAAAAATTTTATTATTCAGCAGTGCGCCGGTTTTTTCGTGGAGCGATTTTCCTCTTAAGAGCATTTTTGCACCTTTGATTACGAAATCAGTTATGTATTTTTCAACTAAAATTATTAATGATGAGGAATATCTTGCCGGAGAAACTATTAATGTAAATGTATCAGAAAGAACAGTGGCGCAAATTAAAATTATAAGACCCGATAACAATGAAGACATAATAAATCTTGATCCTAACCAGGGCTCTAATTTTCTTGCATACAGTAATACCTTTATAACGGGGGATTATAAATTCTTTTCAGGTGATAAACTGCTGAATTCGATTAGCGTAAATACAAATCCCGCTGAATCTGTAACAGAGTACCTTACTGATAGCGAATTCTACAAATATCTTGAAAAGATAAATTTTAACGGCAGACATATTCGAATTGATAAAAATGAAAATCCGGCACAAATGATTTTACAGGCACGTTTCGGTTCAGAGCTCTGGAGATATTTTGTTTTGATAGCAATATTACTTGCATTGGTTGAAATGACGATTGCACGAAATGCAAAAAAAGAATTAGATGGGATTACTTAGTGTTTCTTAGTGACCTATGTGTCTTAGTGGTAAAATTTTTCTTCACCACTGAGACACTAAGAACACTTAGTCTCACTTAGAAAAGAACATGATAGAAATAACCAGAAAAATTAAAGAACGCGCAATGCTCGTTGCACTGCAGACACGACATGTAAATCGTGAACTGGTTGAAGAGCATCTTTCCGAACTTGAAGAACTTGCTGATACTGCCGGAGCGGATTCAATCTTCAAAATCATACAATCAAAATCAGCAATCGACCCTGCGTTTTATATTGGTAAAGGAAAAGCTGAAGAATTAGCACAGCTTGTTGAGTTGAATGATATTGATTTGGCAATTTTCGACGATGATTTGACCCCGGTTCAGGTCAGAAATCTGGAAAAACTTTTTAACCGGAAAATAATTGACAGAAGCGGTTTGATACTGGATATCTTCGCTCTTCGTGCAAAAACTAAAGAAGCAAAAACACAAGTTGAACTAGCTCAGCTTGAATATATGCTGCCAAGACTCACTCGTGCCTGGACTCATCTTTCCAAACAATATGGCGGAATCGGAACAAAAGGTCCCGGTGAAACACAGATTGAAACCGATAGAAGAATGATCCGAACTCGTATCAGTCATCTGAAAGAAAAGCTTAAAGAGATTGAATCGCAAAGACAAACTCAAAGCAAAGGCAGAAAGGATTTTGTACGGATTTCGATTGCAGGCTATACAAATGCAGGTAAATCAACTTTATTTAATCTACTAACCAAAGCAGATGTTTTTGCAGAAGACAAATTATTCGCAACTCTTGATTCAACTACTCGAACTCTTAGTTTAGATGCCAAAGAAAAAATTCTTATTAGCGATACAGTCGGATTTATACGAAAACTGCCTGCACATCTTGTTGCAAGTTTCAAGAGTACACTAAATGAAGTAAGAGATTCGGATATTATCCTTCATTTGATTGATCTTTCCCATCCGTATTACGAAGATCATCTGAGAGTAGTAGAAGAAACATTAAAAGAATTTGATAGCGAACACAAAAAAGAAATAAAGGTGTTTAATAAAGTAGATTCCGTGGATGATAAAAGCATAATTGAATATGTACGAAATAAATATCCCGGAAGTGTAATAATCTCAGCTCAGAAAGGAATTAATATTTCTTCGCTGATCAAATCAATTGAAGGGATTATTAAAGATTCTTTTGTTGAAGAAGAGCTTACTCTTGGAATTGATCAGACAAAACTTGCATCTCAAATCCACGATCTTGCAGAAGTAACTTCGGTTAAATACAATCACGATACTGTTTTATTTAAGTTCAGAGCGAATAAAGAGAATTCAGAGAAGATTAAAAAGCTAGTTGCAAAGTATTAGTTTTTTTATTGACCAATTGCTCGTTTGATTGTCATATTTTATATTTGGGTAAAATTTATGAGGCAGAAATGGACTTAAAATCGTTAGAATCAGAATTACTTAAGTTATCTCCAAAAGAAAGAGCTATTGTTACTTATAAGCTTCTGGAGAGTTTGGAAAGTGAAGACTCTGGCGATGTTGAAGATGTTTGGATAAATGAAGCACTTCGCAGGTATGAACAGTTAACTCAAAGCGACCACTTTACAATCGACAGTGACTTAATAATCAAAGAAGCTAAATTAAAATACAAGTGAACCGTATTCGTTTTCACGAATTAGCCAGCAAAGAATTGCTGGAGGTAAGAGACTATTACGATGATTTGGTTTATAGACTCGGTGAAAAGTTTGTTATTGAAGTAGAAAGATGCTTGAACGTAATAAGGACTAATCCATTAGCCTATCCGGTTGTAAAACAAAATGTCCGCAAAGCTGTAGTAATTAAATTCCCCTATTCAATCCTTTACCGAGTAGAAAAGAATAATATTTATATACTTGCAGTTATGCATCAGAAACGGAAACCAAAGTATTGGGTTGAAAGAATGTAGGGCGCTAAATCACGCCCCTACATTTCACGTTTGACATTTGACGTTTTACTTTAAAAGCAACATCTTTCTCGTTTGCACAAACTCACCCGCTCTCAACTGATAGAAATAAACTCCGCTTGGTAAATTTTTAGAATACCAGGTTAAATCGTATGTCCCAGTTTGTTTCTCTTCATTAGCTAAAGTTTCGATTTCATTTCCGAGTATGTCGAATACTTTTATAATTACATTGGATGATTGAGGAATCGAGTATTTTATTTTTGTGCTTGGATTAAAGGGATTGGGATAATTATTTGAAAGTAAAAACTTTGTTGGTATTTCATCATTCACCTCTTCTCCAACAAAAGTCGCTCCACCATTTATTGTGTGAAGGATACCAGGTCCAACAGCCCAACCTGTATTTGCATCCGTGAATGTGAC
>JBATIA010000484.1:0-7966 GCA_049667415.1 Ignavibacteriaceae bacterium | reverse complement strand
GGCCAAACCACGCAGCCATTGAAATATACCACCTCCGGTTTTAGCATAGTAAGTGTTCGGTAAAAAGTAGCCGAAATATGAAAACCTCCAGAGGAAATAAACAGCAATAGGAATAATAAAAAAGATAATAGCTGCAAATATTGATTGTCTGAAAATGGCTGAAGATTTACTTGCCTCAGCTTTAATTATATGCAGAACAAATAAAATTAAGAAAAAACCAAACCCTTCAGGTCTCGTAAGTGCAGCAAGTAACATAAATAGAAAAAGAAATGACAATGAACTTCTTTTGTGGCTTAGCACGAAACTAAGCTCATAGTATACACTGCCAACGATGAATAAAGTAAAAAGGTTTGTTTCCATCCCGCTTGATGCCCAGGTTGCGAAGGGACCGGAAACGGCAAGCATTAAACAGGGAATAAGAGCGATTTTAGTTTTAAACCCTAATATTTTCTTACCAATCTTATAAACATAAATTAACGTTATTACACTGCTTAATATTCCAAGCAGTTGGGAGAAAGTTATTAGTTCCAAATTCAATAACAATCCAATGCTGCAGAGCATAACCCATAAAAAGTTTGTATAACCCTCTACTGGTGGATCACCTATGTTCCATACAAGTCCAAATCCATTAACTAGATTATTAGCATATTGAAAGCTTATAAAAGCGTCTTCGGCAATAACTGATAAATAGATCGAATGGGTTATAAAAATCAGAAGAATTAATACAAAAACAATTAAGTAGATATTATTTCTCTTTAGTCCAGAATAAGAAATAGAATCCAGACTGGGATCGTTATTCATCTCTGTGAACTGTATCTACCGAGAAAGCAGGAAGGCAAACTGCAATATATTCGGCACCATCGGCATTTGGTGTGCTATAACGTATCCATTCGCCAGCATAAGTAATTATTGCCTGACCAGAAGTGATGTCAAATGTTTGATCTTTGGTCGTAACTCTCAACATTCCTTTGAGTACTAAAGTATACTCATCAAATTCAGGAGTTTGTCCGGGTTCTTCCCAGCCTGCAGGACTTGTCATTTTTGCTATGCTGATTTTTTCATTTGAAGAATTTACTTTACCTATAAATTCCCGAATGATTTTCGGCTTGTTACCGGCAGATTCAATTATTGTTGGCGAGGTTATAAGTGTTGGCATAAAATGGACCTATTAAAATTTAGTTACTTTAAAAACACCATCTTTTTTGTCTGGATAAAAGAACCTGCTTTAAGTTGGTAGTAATATATACCTGATACCAGATTCCTGATAGCTGATGAAGCATCAAATTCAATTTCGTAATTTCCGGCGAGTTTATATTCATCCACCAAAGTTGCGACCTCATTACCAAGCACATCAAAAATTTTCAAAGTTTGCCATCCGCTTGCTGCAGACTGCCAACTGATTTTTGTGCTTGGATTAAACGGGTTCGGATAATTCTGGTTGAGTTCAAAACTGAGTTGATAAATATTTTTATCATCGGATAAACCACTTGTTCCTTCTTGAAGACGAGCTGTTGATGGAAGTGGAAGTGAATCACCAAGACTATGGAAGAGTGTTAGCAACAGGGCATACTGTTTTGCTTCCAATCCGGAAGTATTCCATAATGCTAATGTATCGTCTGCAACCTGATTGGGATGCAATCCATCCGTTTCCATCCAAACAGGATTTTGAAAATTTTCACTGTAACGAACTGAATATCCCTGAAACTCAATTGGGCTCAATGGTCCTGCAATAATCCTAGCAGTTCCTTCAATACTTAATTCACTATTAATATATCCTTCCACAGGAGGCATTTGTTCTTCGAATATTATTGCTGCATTAAGTGCGTCAGGTTCTACTAATGTAAATGTGCTTAATATTGCCATTATTGAATTATCATCAGCCACAATCTGTTGTGAATTAAAAGCGGAAAGCCCGCCTATTAAGAATCCATATTCACGTGCGATTACCTGTGACGAAACAAACGAACCAATAATAGTTAAAAATGAATGACCAATTGCACCAAGATAACCTCCGGTTCCATCACAAATAGAATTCTGGACTGTAACCTTTGAAGTATCAAATGTCAAAAGCTCACCGAAAATACAATTGGTGAATGTAATATTGGATTTTAAAGCCGCATAAAAATTCCAGGTTGTAACGTTAGTGTTAATCATTCTTAAACTTCTATCAGGCACATTTATTTGTTCATCGATGTAAATTGAATTGTTTATGATATTAGAAACTATAATTGAATCGGATTCAGTAAAGTATAAAGCTGAAACTCTAAAATCAGTGTTAGTGAATGTTCCATCCGAGCCGGACATCGAAATTAATCCCCAAAGAACATTTGTGCAGCTATCAATGGAAAGAGAATACGGAATTCCTGAAATGCCGGGTTCCCCATCTTCGAACTGCCATCCAATAAGCAATGAATCGTCAGGAAGTGAAACATCAACAATACTTGAATCAGGAAGAACAAGCCACATAATAACAAAATCACTATTCCTGATTTGTAGATTGTTGTTTCCCATACATAAAAATTCTCCTGTGGTTATAGAGTTAATTACTGTAGCGCTTCCGTTACCAGTCATTCCCGTCGTAATAAATCCATCTGTAATTTCAGAGTTTGCCAACATATAATTTGAACTATCAGTAACATTCATTCCCCAGCTTTGCCCGCTTGAACTGAAACTGACTCCATCAAAATGAAATTCACTTTTATTTAACAAAAGACATCCATACTGATAAATATATTCCTGCATAACAGTGAACGAACCGCCAGTAGCCTTTAGTTTTCCATTTTGAAGTAAAGTTATTTTACCTTTTATCTTAAAGTCCGCATTATCTAGTATCAGCTGACCATTATTAACCACTATTAAGTTTCCATCGAGGAAATAGGGACCTGAAATAGTAACAATTTCATTTGGATCGTTTTGACCTATAATTAGATCCTGCAAGGATTCATTCTTGGTTGAGCTGAAAGAATTTAACTTCTGAAGATTCTTTAATGGATTTCTAAGACTATTAATCTGGTTAATGAAACCATCTGGTATTTCAGGCTGGTTCTCAAGTTCAATTTGTGCAAAACAAGTTGAATAAAAAATAATAATTCCAAATACAATAAATGGCTTTATACTCATACTATTATCCATTCTATTAAAATTGATTTACTGCTTTAAACATTTATCAATTTAAAGATCAAACATTAATCTTAGTGCTCCAATTCTTTAAACTCGCCGGCAGTTTTTGTAAAAATATAAATTGCAATTATTCCCAAAATAAAATTTCCTGCTAGACAAAACCAAACGTATTCAGGATGGCCTGCATCTCTAAAGTAACCGTACAGCGAGGTATAAGTCAATCCGCTGAGCGCTCCTCCCAAGCCTGTTGCCAAAAAATTTGTTCCCATATAAAGTCCGGCTTTCTCTTTTGGTGCAAGCCACATTATATATTCCTGTATTCTTGGAGACGAAATCATTTCACCAATAGCGAAAAGAAAAATGCCGAGGAAAACAAATTCAGGTGACGACAGGTATGCATACCCGATTGTGAACATTCCCAAAGCTGCAACAAATAATCCAAAATTAAATGATGGTATTGCTCTGAGCTTTTCGAAAATTCTGGAAATAAAAATCTGGAAAATCATTATAATGTAACCGGTGTGTGCAATAGTTTCACCGAGAAGCTTTCGGGTGCCTGTTTCGTCTTCAGCAGATAATATACTTGCAAAACCAACTCCAAACACACTTACAATTGAGTTGTATAAACTTACCGTGTCGAGATTTCTGTCAACATATACAGCAACCAGATTAAAAAATGCCCACAGTGGCAACCAAAACATCAGTCCAATTAATATTAAAAAAATAAGGAATTTAATATCGGATAAAGCTACATACATATCCTGAAACTTTTTTTTCAGTGTTACATTTTCATATTTCCGTACAGGTTCCTTATAAAATAAAATAGTAAACAGGAACATTACTCCGATACAGACTGCAGCAACCAGGAATGCGTGATTCCAGGATATTGCTCTTAACTTTCCTGCGACAACGGGTCCAAAAGATGCACCAACATTAACCATCGCATAGAAAATTCCAAATCCTACAGTCTTATTTGTTTTATCAGTAGTAACTCTTACTGTGCCCGATATTAATGGTTTGAAGATACCGGCAGCAAAACCAATTCCGAGCATAGTTAATGCAATTCCTGAAAATGATTTTGTAACAAGAAGTAAAAGAATTGTAGGTAGATAGGCTAAGTATGAAACTATAAGTACTTTCTTGAATCCATATTTATCAGCAAAGGTACCGGAGAAGATTGGTAGTGCATAAGAGAATAAAAGAAAGATACTCTGAACAATCCCGAGCTGACCCTTAGAATAACCGAGGTACTCCATATAAATGCCGAAGCCCATATATATTCCATAATAGGCAAATCTTTCCAGCACCTCTATAGTATTAGCAACCCAGAAAACAGGAGGAAAAGATGTTCTATTTTTCATTTGAATTCTTGATTTAAAGAAAGAAAAGGTCTGTTAATTAAACAAATATATTCATCTGATATTTAATGCTGATGCAGCTCTTTCATATTCTTCGGGTCTAACAAATAGCAAATACCCGAAACTACCCTTACTATCTGTTACACCATTAGATGCATACACATTTACATTTGCCTCGTAAAGTATCTGATGAATCTCTGCAAGTGCACCAAGCTCATCATCTCCCTGCACAAGAATAGCACGGTGGGGTCCATCAAGAGCGAAGTTAGTTCTCTTAGCTTCCATGATTAGTTTAGATGCGTTTTCGGGGAATAGGGTTAATTGTGTGCGGTCTGGACCAATTGGAATAGCAGTAAAGGCCAACTGGTTTATTCCACTTTTTTCAAATTCGGAAAGAAGTCTGTATGCTTCTCCAGGTTGATCAACAACTGAGCAATAAAAATATTCTATCTTACGGATTTTATATGCCATATTCCCTCCAACATTGTATTTTGGTAAAAATTTTTATATAAATTATGATTTATATAAAACATTCTTGTTCTTAAAGCAAACTAAGTATTTATATTTGGTTTTTCAATATTGATAATACTCAAAATAATAGATCAGCATTAAGTCGAGGTAATCTAGTCTAAATGGCAAGAACGAAATTCAAAAGACTATCAATAGTAAAAGAACTGCCAAATGTTTTTGGTTTTGATTCCGAAGCCATACAAAGTGAAATTCAGAATTACTTTAAATCGGTTAATCCTTTTACGCTCGAAATTGGATGCGGGCAGGGGGATTATTCGGTTGAATTGGCAAAAAGATTCCCTAAAAAAAATTTTATAGGTATCGATGTAAAGGGGGCAAGGGTCTACCGGGGAGCGAGGAAATCTCTTGATGAAAAATTAAGTAATGTTGCTTTTATTCTGGGTAGAGCTGAAAATTTATGTGAAGCTTTTCAATTTAAATCAGTTGAAGAAATTTTCATTCTTTTCCCGGAACCACACTTTCGCAGGGCAAATCAAAGAAGGCGGTTAATTTCAAACAATTTTTTAAAAATCTACAAAGACTTGCTAATTGATACAGGTATGGTTCATTTCAAAACAGATGATCAAGGTTTATATAATTATGCTTTAAAAGTTATTTCGGAATTTGGATGCAATATTCTATATTCAAATGAAAACTTTTATGCTGATAAAAGCATATTAAAGAGCAGCATAATCACAAATTTTGAAAAGCACTACGTTAAAGAAGGAAGGAGAATATACTACATCCGTTATAGGTTTTAATAGATAATAAGTAATTTTATGATCAATTAAGCTTCTCTATATATCATTAAAATTTGCTAATTTTACTTTCGAGGAAATAAAAAGTATTTAATAAATCCTTTACTAAATATTTCATCCTCAACGTTACTGTTCAACCGAGGGCATCATATTTTTTTCTGAATATATTAGGGCATTATTATCCGTTTAATAACAAAATTCATTGCATTCTCTGCACTATTAATGCTTCTGTTTTTTTCTACCTGTCAAAAAAAACAGACAGAAGTTAAAATCAGTTTAAATGAAAAGTTAAACTTCAATTTTTCCGAATATTCTGAGGTTTTTAAAAATCAATTTGTATCAAAAGATGAATACATCATTCAAAGTGATTCTCTAATCACCTATTATGATACATTGAAGTACTTTTATTCATTGAGGGATTATCAACCTCTATTCATTAATAGTTTCGAAGATAATGACAAAGTATTCTCTCTTATCTCGATTCTCGAAAAAGCCGGAGAACACGGTTTAAATCCGGAACAATATCACTTCAGTGAAATCATTAATGAATTTACTGGAGCGACTGATACAGTTCTTAACCTTTCGAGATATTACCTTTTGGCAATGACAGAACTATTGATGAGCGATGCAATATTAAAATACAGCTACCATCTGCGGTATGGAGTTGTCAATCCAAAAGAACTATTTCCGGATACTTACTTTTTACCAGTTGATGATTCATCCAAAGGCAAATTACTGGAACCACTGAGGCAGGAAAATCTTGTTCAATATTTTAACGACATTCAACCAAAAAGTAAAAGATATCTGGATCTTCAAGAAGCGCTAAAGTATTATAGTCGTTTTGAGGAACTCGATTGGCCGTCAATTACTCTTCAAACCAATAAAATTGAAGTTGGTTCAAGAGATGCTTTGGTACCTTTGATCGT
Organism: Ignavibacteriaceae bacterium; assembly: GCA_049667415.1. GTDB lineage: Bacteria > Bacteroidota > Ignavibacteria > Ignavibacteriales > Ignavibacteriaceae > IGN2. The sequence continues at coordinate 1,294 of JBATIA010000484.1, read as the reverse complement.
GGAAAAATTATTGGTGCTTGAATACCTGGACACATCCAAATATAAAATTAAAGATCCTATACTATATGATTCATTGATTGCCGAAGCTATTAAATCATTTCAACGCGATAACGGTTTGAACGATGATGGCGTCATCGGGAAGAATACCATTGAAAGACTAAATACCACTCCGCAGCAATACGTTGAAAAAATAAAAATTAATCTTGAGCGGTTCCGATGGAATAATTACACTGATTCTACAAACTATATTCTGGTGAACATTCCAGATTTTATGCTTTACATTTTTGAAAATGGGGAACCGGTATTTAAATCTAAGGTTTGTACGGGTAGCAAGCGTCCAAAATATTATGAAAGCCAGATGGAGGTATTTAAGAAAACGAAACGCTGGAGCGACAAACCTGATGACTGGGAAACACCAAACCTTTATGGTAAGATCTCATATATGGTGCTCAATCCAACCTGGAACGTACCCCAGAGCATTATGAGGGAAGAAATTGTTTATAAGATGAAAAAAGATTCAAGCTACTTAAGCAGTCATAATTTTAAAGTTTATTTGGACACACTCGAGCTAAATCCTGACAGTATAAGAATAAGTGATTTATCAGTTGAAAAAATTCCATACAAAATTATCCAGGATCCCGGAGCTGGTAACGCACTGGGTAAAATCAAATTCATTTTTAATAACCCTCACGGAATTTATTTACATGATACACCAAACCGACCTCCTTTCAAATATGACAATCGGGCAGTCAGTCATGGTTGCGTACGTGTTGAAAATCCAATACCACTTGCAGAATTTCTTTTACGAGATCATCCCAAATGGAATATTGATTTTCTTAAAATTGAAATTGGATTAAAGACTGACAATAAAGGCGCAATTAAGGAATATTCCCAAAAAAGGGAGTCACTGAGAAAATATGCGAGTTTGGGTAAAACTACTGATGTAATCCTTCCTCAACTAATACAGTTATACATTGACTACTTCACTGCCTGGGTGGATAAAAATGGTGCGATAAATTTCAGAGCCGATGTTTATGACAGTGATAAAGTATTGCTTGAATATTTGAATTCAAAAAAACTTATCTGATTACTTGAGCAGCAGCATTTTTCTTGTCTGCACAAAACTCTCAGTTTGTAACTGATAAAAATAAATCCCACTCGATAATTTGTTTGCATCAAACTCAACTTCATAACTGCCAACTGGTTTCTCTTCGTTAACCAATGTTGCAATTTCATTTCCCAATACATCGTATACCTTTATTGAAACGAATGACGATTGTCCAATGACAAATGA
>JBATIA010000483.1:0-4933 GCA_049667415.1 Ignavibacteriaceae bacterium | reverse complement strand
ACTCTGGTCTTTTCAATTGTCGGAGGTTTTAAAGAAGGATCCTTAATTGGTTCTGCATTCGGTTCAAAATTTATATTAGCGAAAACCGAAGACGTTAGAAGCGAAAAACATATTGAAGAGGACAATTATGCTGCAGCTCTTGAATGGATGGAGGGTTATGGGGTTGATATAACCAGCAGCTCACTTGGATACAACACTTTTGATTCCCCGGAATTTTCTTATACTTATAAAGATATGGATGGAAAGACTACTATTGTAACTCGAGCTGCTGAATTGGCATTCAGAAGGGGTGTTGTTACGGTTACTTCTGCTGGTAATGAGGGTAATAATTCGTGGAGATATATAATTGCACCTGCAGATGGTATAAATACTCTTGGAATTGGATCAGTAAAAAGCGATAAGTTAGTTTCAGAATTTAGCAGTAGGGGTCCAACTTATGATGGAAGGATAAAGCCGGACGTTGTTACGCAAGGTTCTGGTGTTTATTGTGCGAATGCTGGTAACTTTTCTGGTTACTTTACAGCCAGTGGTACTTCTGTTGCAGCACCTATTGCGAGTGGTATTGCTGCATTACTTTTATCCGCTCATCCTCATCTGAAAAATACACAAGTGAGGAGTATATTTCTTGAAACAGCAAACAATACTTTAAATCCAAATAATGATAGAGGATATGGATTAATATCTGCAGTAAAAGCTATTGAATTTCCTAATCTTGAGAAGACAGGTGGGAGTTATACTATTAATAAAATGTTTCTTATCGATGAGAATATAGATGCAGAAACAGTAAATCTTAATTATTCGACTGACGGTGTTGATTATACTGAAAGTCGGATGGAGTATGATGGTAATCTTAGGTACACTTTAAAATTACCATTCCTTTTTAATGATGAATTAGTTGATTTTTATTTTACATACAAAGACAACAGTGGAAATACTTTTCGAGAACCGTTTAATAATAGTTACCGTTTTTTTTATGGCTCACTGGATATAAGTATCAATCAAGATCTCAAACGAACTTATACTGATTACGAAGTTAGTGAACCCTATCCAAATCCATTTTATCCAGCAATAAATACTTTCACATCCATTTCTATTAAATCTTCCGGAAATGAAAATCTTACTATAAGAATAATTAATCCCTTAGGACAACAGGTTGGCTACCACAATACAGTTACAGTTGATGATGAGAACAGATTTGACTGGTACGGCACACTGGATAATGGTGCGACCGTTGCGAGCGGGGTGTATTTCTTTTTAATTGATTTAAACGGAAAAAAATTTAGTAGAAATCTGGTTTTACTTAGATAATTTAATACCACTCAAGCTTATGATAGCCGTAGTATTATAAGCCTTCTGTAAACTTTAATCATTTTTTTTTAATTTTCAGGGGTCTTAGTTAGTTTTAATTAATACTTATGAATAAAATAATAAATATTGTACAGCAAAATTATCTTTCATCCTTCCGAAAAAAAGCTGATGAACTTATTGAAGAAATGGAGAAATATGCCCAGGAGCATAAAGTGCCGATACTTTCATGGCAATCAGCCGAATTCCTGGAGCAATTGGTATTCATAAAAAATCCTAAGCGGGTTCTTGAGTTAGGAACAGCAATCGGTTATTCTTCAATTAGAATAGCGAGAAACCTAAAAGGTAAGTCAATTGTACATACAATTGAAAAAAGTGCTGATAACATTGTTGTTGCAAAGGATTTTATTTCTAAATCCGGGATTGCTGGTAAAATCAAGTTACTGGAGGGTGATGCTTTAAACATTATGCCTCAGCTAAAAAAGAAATACGATCTGATTTTTCTTGATGCAGATAAAGAAGATTATAAAAGACTTTTTGACTATTCTCTGGTTCTATTGCGTCGGGGAGGACTCTTAATAGTCGATAACTTACTGTGGCATGGTTATGCTGCATCCTCAAGGGTACCTAAACAATACAAAGAATCAACAAATCATATTCGTGAATTCAATAATTTATTTATGAATCAACCAAACCTTAAATCTTCAATTATTCCTGTTGGAGATGGTTTAGGAATTGGTGTAAAAAATTAACAGGCATTATTGGATGAACTATAATTTGAGTGAGAAAAATTTTATCGAAAATGTAGAAGGCTACACTGGTAATCCCCTTAATCGAAAAGAAGATATTAAAAGATTAATTGGAATTATAACTGTTAATGAAAAAGAGGAAGAGTTTGAAAAACTTGCCTTTACTTCAAAGTTTGTATGCGGACTGACGCGAATTGTTAAGAGTTCTGCAAGTGTTCCTGAAGTGACAAGTATAGAACATATAGAAAAAGATTTAAACGAGAATGTTAAAAAAGGTATGGAAGAGTTAAACGAAATAATCTCTAATAGTGATCAGGAGCAGAAAAGTTATTTTGAGAAAACATATCTTTCATTAACAACTGAAAGTATCAGCAACCTGTATCAGATTTTTTCTGATCTGGAGGCAGTTAAAAAGTATATCAACTACCTGAAAAGACTTACCAAATAATTATTTCTCAGGCTTCTTAAGCCAGTTCTCCAATGCTTCAAGAAGATGTTGCATAGCCGTAATCAGAGGTTCATGCTGCCTTTCATCAATGTCCTCAAGGATTTCGTTATGAATTTGCACGTAGGCTTTATTGAGCTGATTCACAAGCTGGCGTCCTCTTCTAGAAAGCATCACCCTCATATTTCTTCTGTCATTAGGATCAATTTCCCTGTTTATATATTCTTTCTCCACTAAACCATCAATAATTCTTGTTAATCTGCTTGGGCTCAGGTTCATACGCTCAGCAATCTGTTTATTGTTTACACTTTCATCAGTTCCAAATAACCTTAAACATCTGAACTCAGCTTGGGTTAAATGGTGAATTTCAGCAAGGCGTACTTCCTTTTCCTGGCAATTTGCCAGTAAATTAAAAGTTAAATTTGCCAGTCTTTCTGCGGTTTGATTTGTTTCCATGGAATCCCCATGTTTTGTGAAGATGTAAATATTGTCTATAACAAATATCAGTAATATTGATATTTGAATCAAGTAACAGCAATATTTTTTTTAATCAATTGTTAGTAAAACAATCAAGTTACTATTTGTAAACGAATTCCTGGAGCGCTCTAAAGAATATTTTATTTTTGCTTAATTCTATAAGTTTTTTAGAAATTACGTCAATTTCAATTGATTTTACTAGGCAAGTTAATTTAGCATTATCGTTGTATTCAGTCTTTAGTATAATTGACTTATGCTTTGATAGAATTTGTTGTGTAATGTTGATTTGGTCAAAGTCTGATGAAATGATCACTTTTTGATATAGACGCTTTGTTATAATTTTTGATTCATTTAAGACTTGATGTGCGGCATAGTAATATGCTTTACCGAGCGGTCCTACCCCGAGTTTAATACCGCCAAAAAATCGTATTACAATCACTAATTGCTTCATCAGTTCAAAATGCTCAATTGCGTTAAGTATTCTTACACCGGCAGTCCCGGATGGTTCACCTGCATCAGAATAGCGAGTACTTCCATCAGGTAATTTATACGCAAAGCAGTGGTGTGATGCATCGTAATATTTTTTTTTAGTCTCTGAGAGATATTCGCTTACCTCATCTTTAGAATCAACCGAATATACATGAGCGATAAACGTGGACTTCTTTTCAGTTAAGATTGATTCTTTAAATTCATCAATTGTTCTTATTTGATTGGGTAGATTCATTACAAAAAAGTAACAAAGTGCACAAGGATTTTGATTGATTATCATAGCCTCTATAGCTAATATAGCTATTTAAAATTTTAGTTTAGCCTTACTTGGAAAAAGAATATATAATAATCAAAGGTGCCAGAGAGCATAATCTTAAAAATATTGATCTCGAGATTCCGCGAGACTCTTTTACTGTAATAACCGGACTATCTGGCTCAGGAAAATCTTCTTTAGCTTTTGATACGATTTATGCTGAAGGACAACGACGTTACATCGAATCACTTTCGGCATATGCACGTCAGTTTCTCGATATGCTTGAAAAACCTGATGTTGATCTGATTGAAGGATTAAGTCCTGCAATTTCAATCGAACAAAAATCAACTACAGGAAATCCAAGATCTACAGTTGGTACTGTAACAGAAATTTATGACTATCTTCGACTTCTGTTTGCCAGGGTTGGAATTCCTCATTGCTACAATTGTGGCAAACCGGTAAGAAAACAAACCTCCTCTCAAATAATCGATTCGCTAGTTTCTAGTTTTCAAAACAAGAAAATATCAGTTCTCGCCCCATTGATAAGAGGCAGAAAAGGTCATTACCGAGAATTATTTGAAAAAATTCTTTCCGATGGATTTTTAAGAGTGAGAGTAGATGGTGAAGTCTTCGAAATCGCTAAAGACTTTCAGGTAGATCGGTATAAAATTCATAATATCGAAATTTTAGTTGACAGGTTCACAGTAAAAGAATCTGTCCGTTCCAGGATTACAGAATCTGTGGAAGTTGCATTGAATTATGGCGAAGGCAGCATAATTGTTAATGATGGAAATGAAGACCACGTTTTCAGCAGGCAGCTTGCCTGCCTTGATTGCGGAATCAGTTACCGTGAACTTGCACCAAACTCATTCTCTTTTAACTCTCCTTATGGCTCCTGCCAGGATTGTGAAGGTCTAGGCGAAAAGAAAGAGCTTGACATCAACTTAATTATTCCAGATTGGAATAAATCAATTAACGAAGAAGGTCTTGCGCCTCTTGGTAGACCAAGAAAGATCTGGTTCTTCACCCAGCTTGAAGCTGTAGCAAAAAATTATGGTTTTGATTTTGACACCCCTCTCAAACAATTAACAGCAGCTCAAAAAGACGTGGTAATCAGTGGGAGCAAAGAAAGAATCGCATTTACTTATACATACGGAGGTGGAAAGCCTGTTCAATATATGCACCGCTTTTCGGGCATAATTAAATATCTGAAAC
>JBATIA010000482.1:0-6135 GCA_049667415.1 Ignavibacteriaceae bacterium | reverse complement strand
GCAAAGACCTGGTTATCTTACCGTGCTCACCCTCGTTAACAGTCCAGTAATCAATAGTTGTAACTGGTGTAATTTCCTTTGTTGTGCTCGTAATAAAAAACTCAGTGAAGTTTTTAAGATCGTCTTTATTTATAAATTCTTCACGACAATCGATTTTAAATTTCTTACAGAATTCAAGAACAATTCCTCGTGTAATGCCGCTAAGAATTAATCTTGATTCTGGAGCGGTAAACACAGTTTCATCTTTAACAGCAAAAAAATTTGTATGTGTGCCTTCAGTAATCAATCCATCCCTTACAAGAATTGCTTCCGCGGCACCTTCTTCCATCGCTTTTTGATTTGCAAGTACTACGGGAAGAAGAGATGTGGATTTTATATCGCACCTGAGCCAGCGAACATCCTCCTGTAAAATTACTTTTACACCTTGTGATTGCTCTGCATTATCTTCATTAAATTCCTTAACGGAAATAAACAGGGTCGGTTTAGTTTTTTCCTTAGGAAAACTATGAGTTCTTGGGAAAGCTGTACCACGAGTTATCTGGAGATATATCAGAGCTTCATCCTTAATATTATTTTTTTGAATGAGATCATAAATTATATTTTCAAGTGAATTAAGGTCGTCAAAACCAATCCTGGTTTCCTTAAGACTTCTTTTTAATCTCTTAAGATGATCTTCATATCTGAATAATTTACCATTGTAGGTGCGTATAGATTCGTAAACGCCATCTGCAAAAAGAAAACCGCGGTCGAAAGGAGAAAGGCAAGACTCTTCTATTAGAATTATTTTATCATTTTGAAAAACAAGCATTGTCTGTTCTTTTAAGATTTAGGTTTAAAAATAGGCATATTTAATGCTAATAACGACGTATTTCGAATACTAGCTACTCTGAAAAAACAAATTTAGAAAACTTGCAAATTGATTATTTTACTTTAGAATTATTAAATCTTATGAATATCGAACAAATCCGCGAATATTGTTTAAAGAAGAAAGGTGTAACCGAAGAGTTCCCATTCGATGAAGAAACTCTTGTCTTTAAGGTGATAGGAAAGATATTTCTTCTGGCATCTTTGGAAACTGTTCCACTACAGTTCAACCTTAAGTGTGAGCCCGAAAAAGCTATTGAGTTGCGAGAAGAATATGATTCTGTCCAACCAGGTTATCATATGAATAAAAAACACTGGAATACCGTTATAATTGATGGTTCCGTTCCACATGGAAAAATATTAGAATGGATTGATCAATCGTATAATTTGGTTGCGGCAAGATTAAGAAAAACGGACCTGAAAAAGCTTAAAAATTAATCAAATAATAACAAGAAGGGATATTATTTAAATAACAGAATATTTATATTGCTTAAGGTTTTTCACGTACATTATTAATTAATCTTTAATAAACAAAATTCGGAGGCTCATATGAAAAAGCTTTTCTTAACTCTTGGTTTATTATTAATGGTTTCTGCAGTTGCTTTCAGCCAGGCACAGGTTCTTAGCGGTGGCTGGGGCGGCAATCAAGAAACAAAATATTATACACTTCACGAAAATACTGGCGAAAGAGTATTTACAGTTGAAGTAAATTTCTTAAAACCTTTTGAAAACAAACCCGACGTTGTTGTTGGTGTTTCTGCAATCGATGCAGTTTCCGGTACAAACCTAAGATACAGCTTAAAAGCTAAATCTGTTTCCAGAGATGGTTTTACTGTTGAAGTAAAAACCTGGGGTGATTCGAAGATTTTAAGTATTGGTGGTTTCTGGGTTGCCCACGCAGAGGCTTCAACTGGTTCTGATTATTAATATCAGCATTTAATTACTGATGCCGTTATCTTGAGAATGGGTAGCGGCATTTTTATTTTAAACTGGTGAATAATTTTATTAAAAGTGCAGGAAATTATTTCTTTATTAATTCAACATTAATAGATAATTTGGTTTCCACAATTAATGGAAAATATTTTTCTAACAGACAAAACTATCCTTTCAATACGGAATAAAAACAATGATCAAACAACTTACTCTTTTTACAGCCCTTACATTATTAATTATTAGTTGTAAAACAAATCCGCCAACTGAACCTGAAACCCCGGTTTCGACTTTTGGAAAAGTGATAGTTAATTCTAATATCGCAGGATCAAAGATCTTTTTAGATGGTGAATTCACAGGTAAATTAACTCCTGACACACTAACCCTGGGTGAAGGTGATTATTTAATCAAGGTTGTTAAGGAAGAAGCAACCAAGTTAGTTCTGATTGAAGACTTTGCAAATGTTAGCTGTATACCTTGTGTTCAATCAAATAAAATTCTTGAATCATTGTCCAACATAAAATTTGGCAGGAATAAATTAGTGGTAATTAAATTCCCTACTAATTTCCCTTCTCCTAATGATCCTTTCTATCTTGCTAATAAAATTGATTGTGATTCCCGTATAGGTTATTATAATATATTTTTTGCACCAAATACAGTAACTGATGGTATTGAGAGACCAATTTCAACGGATTCTTTAGATGTTATTTCTAAAGTTGAAGCAAGAATGGATAGTTTACCGCGGTTTGATCTATCTGTTACAGCAAGTGCATCAGGTGGAAATTATTTTATTACAGTTAATGTAAAAGTAATTGAAAAATATTTTCCATCAAGTCAGACATTAAACATAAAAGCTGGCGATTCCAAAACCTTGGATTTCAATTTAAACTTAGACAACTCAACAATCAATTATTCGGATCTGGTCCTTCATACAGTTGTAACAGAAACAGATATAGAATTTTCTACCCCACCTGGTTCTAATGGCGAAACTAAATTTTTCGATGTAATGAGAAAAATGCTTCCTACTAACGGAGGGCAGGATTTAACCTCATTAGAGCAAAGTAGTGAGGAGGCTTATCAGTTCCAGGTTCCTATTGGTTCAGGGTGGGAAGTTAATAATCTAAATGTGGTGACCTACGTTCAGAATAAAGTAACAAAAGAGATTTTCCAATCCGGCTCTACATTTGAGTAGTTTTTATCATTCTTCTATTTTTAAATGCTGAAAAATCCGCATCTATTGACAACTATTAAGAATTTTTTTGACAATTTCAATCTCGATTAGTAGTTTATACCCCCAGCGGGGTAAAATTATTTAATTGTTGCCCCCTTTCAAAGGTAACAAACAGAAAAACTTTCCAATGGATACCTCAAAATATCTCAAATCCTTCATTGAGATTGGACTTACCGAAAGAGAAGCTAAAGTTTATATAACACTTTTAAGCGGCAGAATGTTCACGGTTCTGGAGCTTCAGGAAGCAGTCAACATTCCACGGACAAAAATCTATGAGGTGTTAAATAAACTTGTTAGCAGGAACATCTGCATTGAGAAAAAACTTGGCAGGAATAAGCTTTATGAAGCTGTTGAACCAAAGCTGGCAATGGAGAGAGTACTTGATTCATATAAAAGAGACCTTGAAAGAAAAGAAGAATTAATCAAGCAAGTTTCTGAAGTATTCACACCAATTTTTCAGAACAGCAAATCAATAGTCAATCCTTTGGAATTCATTGATGTGATGAAGGAAAAAACACAAATTCACAAAAGATATACTGCTTGTGTGCATAGTACTAGAAGAGAAATGTTAACTTTTAATAAGGGACCTTATGCATGTGATACTTCTGATAGATTGGACGAACAAGAAGATGAGGAATTTAAATTGTTAAAAAGGGGGGGATCTTGCAAAGATATTTATGAATTGAGCGAGCTTAAGGAAGTTGATTGGCTCCTGAATTCTGTCAAAAAATCTTTAAAGCTAGGTCAGCAGGCCAGGGTAGTGGAAAGATTGCCCATTAAAATGCTGGTCTTTGACCAGGAAAAAGTAATGTTTGCCCTTGAGCAACCGGTGCTGGTACCAAATGAGCTGACTATGATTTACATCGAACATAAGCAACTTGCCGAAGCTTGTAGTATGTTATTTTATCACTTATGGAACCAGGGTCAGGACATATCCGGGATAGGGAAAGATTTTGTTAGTGAAATTGAATCATATTCTTTTGTATCACACTGAGAGTGATTGAATTAATAAAGAGTTTTCTTTGACAAATACAAGATTATTAGCGCTGTAAATTCCAGGAAAACCTGGGTTAATTATTTAATAAATATAAATCATTAAACCTTTGGAGATCTTATGAAAAAACTAATACTTTTTCTTGGTGCAATAACTTTTTTAGCATCATCTGTTTTCGCACAGGATGAAGTTGTATTACAATTTATTACTATTTCCGGTTATAGTAATAATCTGTATATAGACAATATAAGTGCCGGCAATCAATATAATATAGATGTTGCCGTTACTTCTATTAATAATATTGATCCTGATACAAGTTACTCAATTGGATCCTCCAGTTTTATAATCGCGCCTGAAGTATCAGTAACCAATCTTGGTAAAACAGAAATCACTTCACCTTTTGATGTTGTTATGACAATTGAGCCGGGAGGATATTCTAGTACTAAAAGTGTAACCTCATTAGCTAGCGGTCAATCTAGTATTGTTACTTTCGATGATCTTACTATAATCCCTGGTACAGGTATTAATATTACAGTTTCATCACAGTTAGCTGGAGATGAAAATCCCTTAAACGATCAGATTCAACAGTATACAATAGTTTTAGCAGGTGTTCAAAGAGATAACGTTCTCTTAGAGGAGTGGACTAATACTTCATGTGCACCCTGTGCTTCAAATAATCCTACCATTGATGCTTTTGTCCAGGCTAATTTCAACACGATTGTTCCAGTTAAATATCATGTTTGGTGGCCTGGCCCAAATGACCCTATGTACTTACATAACGTGCCTGAAAACACTGCACGGACAAATTATTATGGAGTGAGCGGGGTTCCAAATGTAATTATGGGTGGTGTGACTAATCCCGTTTATCCTTACACTACTCCCGGCAGTCTTCAGGATGCATATGATATTCAAATGTCAAAAGCCACACCACTGGAAGTTTCTCTAACAGATACTAAGGTCGGCAGCGATAGTATCAGAGCAGATATCACACTCACTATACACTCTCCGCTAGTTTTTGGTCAATATTATTTAAGGGTTATGGCGGTGGAAAGATGGATTCATTATTCTTCCCCTCCTGGCAGCAATGGTGAAATGGATTTTTATGATGTTTTCAGAAAAGCTTACCCGAATATTACAGGAACGTCCCTGCCTTTAACTCCGGGGACATATAATTACACTTTTACTTATCCAATTGATGCAGCCTGGGTTGATTCAATGATTTATTCAATCGCGTTTGTTCAGGACGATGTGAGTAAAAAAGTGTGGGGTTCTGATAAGGGACGGGAATTACCTTATAATCTTAATGTAGTTCAGCAACCCCAATTAACACAAAAGCCCATTGCCCGGCCCGGAATTATTGAAGACCAACCCCAGACTATTTTAGGAGAAGATTTTCTTCTTGGTGGCTTTAATATCGAATTATTTGAAGGCATCTTTCCTCCTGCAGGCTGGCAGGTCATTAATCCAGATGGTGGAATAACTTTCGAACAATTTAACGGGGCAAATGGTCCGTCACTTGGTGGATCAAAGTCGGTAAAGATGGATTTTTACAGTTATTCAAACGTAGGTGCTTCCGACACTATGTATTCTAGAATATTTACAGGCTTACAGATCACTGATTCTGTTAAGTTTGATTATGCACATGCTGAATATCCCGGTTTTGGACCGGATAGAATGATTGTAAAAGTATCATTAGACGGGGGACAGACTTTTCCATTTACCATTTTCGATAAAGCGGGTAATGAGTTAGCCACAGTTGCAGCAACCTCTAGTAACTTTGTTCCCGCTTCCAGCGGTGATTGGGCGACATTCACTTTTTCGCTTGATACAATAGTTACTTTCTCAAGTGTTTCTGTTCAATCTCCAAACGGTGGAGAGGTTTGGGTGGTCGGTGAAACCGAAGAAATAACCTGGACAGGAGTTAATGTTAATAATGTTAAGATTGAATTAACCACCGATAATGGAACAAACTGGTCAACAGTTATAGGATCAACTCCAAATACCGGAACTTATAGCTGGACTGTAGCAGCTCAGGATTCAACTGATGAATGCCTTATTAGAATAACTAATGTTGATAATGGTTTTGTTTATGATGTCAGTGATGCAACGTTTACTA
>JBATIA010000481.1:0-6720 GCA_049667415.1 Ignavibacteriaceae bacterium | reverse complement strand
CTCTCGAACAGAAAACTTTAAACTGGGGCGGTATGCAACGACTCCTTTCCTCGACAGCGAATAATCTAGTTGAACAAAATATAGAATTCGTCGAGTTTTGGATGAAAATAGTTGATGCTCCTGTTGGTGCAACTATCAACCTGGATCTTGGACTGATAAGTGAAGATGTTATTCCAAATAATGTTCTTGATACAGAAGATAAAAACTTAAATGATGCAGTTGATGAAGGAGAAGATACAGGAATCGATGGTAGGTTGGATCCGGCAGAGCGAACGTTTTATCCCAGCACTAAATCTGATCCGGCAGGCGATAATTTCTTCTATCAGCAGAGATCTCCGGCAAGCGTATTTGATTTCTTCAATATAAACGGAACGCAGGGTAATGCTGTGCTCACAGACGTTGGACTTTTACCTGATACTGAAGATCTGAATAGAAACGGAACAGTGGATCTTGGTAATAATTATTTCCGTTATACTATTCCGCTGACCACAGATACTGCTTCTAATCCATTTATTGCCGGCGGTGGTTTTACAAGTTCTAATTGGTTTTTGTACAGGATTCCACTTAAGGATACATCAGCGTTAATTGGCAGTCCAAGCTTTTCTAATGTTGAAACAATCAGGTTATACGTTCAGGGTGTCGATTCTGCGGTTCATGTTAGAATTACAGAATTTAACCTGGTTGGGAGCCAGTGGCAAAAGCTTCTTGTTGATGATTCGGTTTTGACTGTTTCCGTTGTAAGCTTTGAAGAAAATCCTGAGTACAGAAGTCCTCCGGGAGTTTTCAGAGAGAGAGATAGGACACGCCCGGATGAAGAAATTTTCCAGAATGAACAAGCATTAAATCTTATACTGACTGACTTACCGGAAGGTGAATCAAGAGAAGCAGTAAAATATCTCTTCCGACCACTCGATGTCTTCAACTATACAGAGATGAAATTATTCATCCATGGTGATCCTGATAAAAAAGAAGGTAAGGTTTCTTACAGAGATCCAAGTACCGGTCAATATTCATCAGAAGTTTTTTATAGATTTGGAACAGATACCAGCAATTACTACGAGTACCGTCAACCAGTTGATTCCGGATGGAACAGCATTTCAATAAATTTTGGCGAACTTACAGCAGTCAAACAAGCAGCGATTGATTCAGCTACAAATAAAAAAATAGTACCGGTACCTGGATTGCCCGGGCACTTTTATGTCGTTAAAGGTAATCCTACTCTTACTTCAATCAGATTTTTATCGGTCGGGGTTTTTAATATTGATGATCCGACTTTTAATCCCGGTCCGTTATCAGGAGAAGTTTGGATTAACGAATTAAGAGTTGTTGGTGCGGATGATTCTCCGGGATGGGCTTACAGCTTTAACACATCAATTAAGTTTGCAGACCTGATGACAGTTAATTTTAATATGAGTCAGAACAATCCTTACTTTCACAGGCTCTCAGAACGTTTTGGTTCAAGGGTGGAGAATCAGAACTGGGCAATTTCAACAGATTTGGATATTTTAAAGTTAATTCCTGTAAGTATGAGGGAAAGCAACCTGCGAGTTAGTTATTCACATACTGAATCTTTGGGCAAGCCACTCTATATCCCGGGAACTGATGTTAAAGTTGATGAAGCAGCAAAGCAACTTGAGGATGCGACTCCTGATTCTTTGGGGAACCCTCCTAAAACACCGGAACAACTTATACTTGAAACGCAAACACTTAATGTTCAAAATACAATCTCTTCTTCCAGCATAAAATTAAAATTGCCAACAGACGTCTGGTATATACGAGATACGTGGAATGCTCTAAGCTTTGGTTTCAATTATAATAACAGGTTCAGCAGAAGTCCTACTGTTCTTGAATCGAACAGTTGGTTATGGAACGCAAGTGTAAATTATGGATTTAATTTCAGCCCTGATCTTAACATTAAGCTGGCAGATATTCCTGTTGTTGGGTTTTTATTTTCATTCCTGAGCGATTATAAAGATTTAAAAGTATTTTTCGCGCCCCAAAACTTTGCTGCTAATGTAACAGCAAACCGTAATAGAAACAGCAGCCAGACAAGACCAGCAGCCGGGCTAACAACTGAACCAATAGTATCACAGGATTTTACAACTGCCAGGGGCTTTAACTTTAACTGGAAGTTAACTGAGGGCGGATTGATAAATTTAAGTTTTAATTACAACGTAAATATGAATTCGTCCCTTGCCGATGTATTAACCGATGTTTATGGCAATGAAAGAACAGAGGGTGACATCTGGAATGAGATTGTCGGTGGAAAAGGATTTGGAAGAGATTACAGATACCAGCAATCTTTTGATCTGCGAACTTCACCAAAACTACCATCACTTTGGGATATTAATCGATACTTTACAATCACCACCTGGTATTCAGTCGGTTATAGATGGGACTTTGATTTGAGGCAGGAAGATATTGGAAGAAGTGCAGGGTTTAATCAGAAATTTACTGCCGGAATGATTCTCCGCTGGAAGTCTTTAACTGAGCCAATTTTTGGTAAGGACGAACCCCCGGTAACATCTAAAAAAATTGATCTCGAAAAAGAGAAAGAAGGATCAGACTCTACCAATGTGGTTGTTGGTGAAAAACCTTCTTCATTAACAAGAGCCCTCCAGTTCATGAAATCAGTGGTCAAGTATGTTTTCTTTGATTGGGATAATTTTACAACTAATTACAGCCATGATTATGGTGTTTCCAAATCAGGTATTAGAGCAACGGGCACCGGTTTTAATAATTTTTGGGGATTAACTCAAAATGTTGAGAATGGCCCTTCACGTTCATTTCAACTTGGGTTGAGCAGCGATGTTGGTCCAAGAGCTTTTATTTCCACTCCGGGATCAAACACAAATTTAAGTGATGTATTTTCGGAAAAGAACAATATCGATCTGAAGACTGCAAGACCACTGTGGGAAGGAGCGAAGATCGATTTAAATTGGAATGTAAACTGGTCGCAAAATAAGAATGTTACTCTTTCTTCTGATGAATTCGGAAATATAAGTATTACGAATACTACTTCAACAGGAAGTTTATCAAGATCATTTCTTTCTCTACCGCCAAGTCTTCCGTTTGTTGAATCGGGAATTAAAAAAGTAAATGCTTTATACAATCCAAATGCTGAAAACCCACGTAAAAGTCTCTCAGAAGCTTTTGTCAACGGATTTGAAAGTATACCTTTTCTTTCAACCCTGCCAGGGTTTAGCGATGTTACTAAATATATTCCTCGCCCTAATTGGAGAATAACCTGGGAGGGTTTAGAGAAAATATTATTTTTCAAATCTCTGGCGCAACGTATATCGCTCGATCATGCTTATAGTTCAACTTACACCGAAGGCTGGAAGCTTACAAGAGAAGGAAACCAGGAAACGCAGACTCAAAGAGTAGAGTACGGCTTCACACCTTTTGCCGGATTGAACATCACATTTGGTGAGCTATGGGGCGGTAACTTAACAGGAAGCGTAAAGTTTTCTTCAAGAACAACTTATGACCTTGGTGTGAGCACATCAAACATTAACGAAACTTTATCAAGAGATATTGGTTTCACTGCGAGCTATTCAAAAGCAGGTTTTGAAGTCCCGCTTTTTGGCATTTCATTAAAAAATGATGTTGAATTTCTTGTTTCTTACACTAGCACCAAGAACTCGGTAGTGCGGTACGAAATGAATAATTTTACTGAAGAAGGAATACCACAGGACGGTACAACCAGAACTACGATTGAACCGAGAATAAAATACACAATCAGCTCAAAAGTTACACTCTCAGTTTTTTATAAGCGATCCAGTGTTGAACCTGAGGGCGCAGCGAGAATTCCTCCCACAACTACAAACGAAGCTGGTCTTGACGTCAATATCGTTATTCAGTAATTACTTAATATCATTTATCGCATCTTTTTACTAACTTTCTAAAGAAATAAGCAACTTACTCTGTTAAAAAATATTTAAAGGAATTATGGACAAAAAAAAGCTTCTCTGGGTAGATGATGAAATTGATTTATTAAGGTCGCATATAATATTCCTTTCCGAAAAGGGATATGAAGTAGATACAGCAATGAATGGTGCCGATGCCATTTCAGCAGTTAAAGAAAGAACGTACGATCTTATCTTTCTGGATGAAATGATGGCTGGAATGGGCGGGCTTGAAACTCTCGCTCAAATAAAAGATATAAATCAAAATATTCCGGTGGTTATGATTACAAAAAGCGAGGAAGAAACTTTAATGAATGAGGCAATCGGTGGAAAGATTACCGATTATCTAACAAAACCGGTTAATCCCAGCCAGGTTCTTCTTGTATGCAAAAAAATTCTTGAAGGCAAAAAAATCTCCGGTCAATACGCTGCCAAAGATTATTTGCAGGATTTTAATCAGATATCTATGGCGTTGATGGGCAATCTTGATTTTGCAGAGTGGATAAATATATATCTGAAGGTTGTAAACTGGGATGTTGAACTGGATATGCACTCCGAAATTGGTTTAAGACAATCATTAAACGATCAGAAAAAAGAAGCCAACAAAGAATTCTCGAAATTTGTTGAAAAAAACTACAAGCATTGGATCAATTCAATGGGCGAACTCGATACTCCAATGCTAACACCTGAAATAACTGAGAAATATGTTTTAGATCATTTAAAAAATGATAATATAAGTGTATTCTACTTTGTGCTCGATTGCTTGCGTCTTGATCAGTGGCTGGTTATAGAAAAGCATTTAAGAGATCTGTTTAAAATCGAAAAGGATTATTATTTTGCAATTCTTCCAACTTCTACTCCTTATGCCAGGAATTCTTTGTTCAGCGGTTTATTTCCTTCAGAGATAGAAAAGTATTATCCCGACCTCTGGACCGGGAAGGATGACGATGAGAACAGCATGAACAAATATGAAAAAGAATTGCTCCAGTTGCTTTTGAACAGAAAAAAAATAAACCTTAGAAACGAATTAAAGTATATTAAAATTATTGATCCTGAAGTTGGTCGGAACTTTGAACAGAATATTATGTCGTATAAGAACAATCATTTTACAGCAGTTGTTGTAAACTTCCTTGATATGATCGCGCACGGTAGGTCCGATTCCGATATCCTTAAGGAAATTGCTCCTGACGAACCTGCTTATCGCTCTTTAACCAATAGCTGGTTTACTCATTCGTCATTATTAGGTACGTTTAGAGCGATTGCGAAAATGGATAAGGTAAAAATTGTAATTACAACGGATCATGGAAGCATTCGTTCATTAAGAGGTGCAAAAGTGCTTGGTGACAGAGAGGCATCTACTAACCTTAGATTCAAGTATGGCAGAAATCTCAAAGTTGATGATAAGCATGCAATCTATATAAAAAATGCGCAGGAGTTTAAGCTTCCCAAACGCGGAGTTACAATAAACTATATCATAGCAAAAGAAGATTATTACTTTGTTTATCCCACTGACTATC
Source organism: Ignavibacteriaceae bacterium (assembly GCA_049667415.1). Taxonomy (GTDB): domain Bacteria; phylum Bacteroidota; class Ignavibacteria; order Ignavibacteriales; family Ignavibacteriaceae; genus IGN2. Next base: position 1,295 of record JBATIA010000481.1, on the reverse strand, counting down.
ATAAATATCTGACCTATTATAAAGATACTTTTCAGCATGGTGGCATATCACTTGAAGAAATGATTTTACCAGTAATTACAATGGAGCCCAAGTAGCTTGATTCGGTATCCTTCAACAATAAAAACATATAACCAGGAAGAATCTGCAAAGCTGGCTTCCGATTTTATCTTTGATTGTAAAAGCGGTGATAGAGTGGTACTTAACGGTGAACTTGGATCCGGTAAGACATTATTTATAAAATCAGCGTTATCTTCCGTTGGAATAACCGAAGTGAACAGTCCATCTTTTGCAATTGTGAATGAGTATTACAAAGATTTTCATATTTATCATTTTGATTTTTACAGATTGAAAAATGCAGCAGAACTGTTCGATATCGGCTGGCAGGATTACCTTAACAATGAGGATTCTTTAATATTCATTGAATGGGGTAATCGACTTCCTTCGGTACTTCCTTCAGAGCGCATAGAGATTAATATAGAATTGATGGATGGAACAGAAAGGGAATTCAGGTTTGATAAATTTGCTTGAACAAAGACCGGTTCTTGCTTTTGAGACGTCGGAAAATCTTTGCGGGGTTTGTATATACTTTTCCGACGATAAATATTTTTCAACTTCGATAAACCTGCGGCACTCTCACTCCGAAAAAATCTTCGAAGCGACTGAATGGCTATTTAAAATTTCCGGAATTAAACCTGCTGATCTGGATTCAATTGCCGTTTCAGAAGGACCCGGTTCCTTCACCGGTCTTCGCATTGGATTTTCTGCGGCTAAAGGAATAGCTTATGGAGTAAATGTTCCCTTAGTACCTGTTCCAACATATGAAGCTTTTGCTTTTCAATTGGCGAGTCTTAAAAATGAGAATGATGAATTTATTATTTCGAATAAAGTGAATAAACAAGAGGTATATTTTGCCAAGTTTCAAATTAAGGGTAATAGTCATATATTTGCGGAAGATTTAACCATTTTGAGAAACGATCATTTTATTAAGAAGGCTGAGGGATCTAAGGTTTTCGGTAATTCAGCGTTACTTCTAGGTAGAACAGTAGAACATCCCTTAGTCCCTGATGCATTATTCATTGCAAAATGGGCAATAGCATTTGGTGCTAAGAAAAAGACATTGAAGTATGATTTTTTAGAGCCAAATTATTTAAAAGATTTTATTGTTAAGGAGATAAAATAAATGATTAAAAACTCTTTGTTCATCGTGCTTTTACTCGCATCATTGAGTTTCGCACAGCTGTTACAACCCAGGTTGGTTCTTCAGCAAACCAGCTATGATTTTGGAGACATAAAAC
>JBATIA010000480.1:0-2659 GCA_049667415.1 Ignavibacteriaceae bacterium | reverse complement strand
TCAGGTATGCTTACTTTCTTTGCAGCGTCAGTGGTAGAAAACCATTTTCTTTTTCGCAGATTCTTTTCCGGATAGTCTTTAAAAACTCTTGTTACCTTCATCGAATATACTTTAGTTAAAAGCTCGCTGCCGTTTTTATAGACCATATATCTTCCCAAAATCTTTGTACCATTGCTGCCTCTTACACCAGCTTCTTCAAATGCTTCCTTCTTTGCGGATTGAAAAGGCGAGAGATGGTATTCAATAAAGCCCTTTGGGATTATCCAGTTACGTTTTCTGATGGAGGTAACGAGGAGAACCTCAGTCCTTCCGTTTTTCTTCCTGTAAGGAATAACTCCCGATTGATCAAAATGAATTTTTCTTTTTGGTGCTATCTTTCTTTTCATTTACTTGTGCAAAGAATTAGATGATGATTTATTAAATTTAACTGTCCAAAGATAAATTGCTTTACAATTATCAACAAACACTCTTACAAAAAATGTTGCTGCTCAAAAATCACTCACTAAAAAATCTCAACACGTTTGGAGTTGATATAAAAGCAAAATTTTTTGCAGAAGTTTTTTCCGGAGAAGAATTAATAAAATTACTTTCTGATGAAACTTTTAAGCAGGAGAAAAAATTTGTTTTGGGCGGAGGAAGCAACATTCTTTTCACAAAAGATTTTGATGGGATAATAATAAAAATTTCTATTCCACGAATAAAAATAATTGAGGAAAATTCTGATTCAGTCATAATTGAAACTGGTGCTGGAGTTATATGGGATGAACTCGTAAAATACTGTGTTGATAAAAATTACGGTGGGATTGAGAACCTTACACTCATTCCGGGAACAGTAGGTGCAGCGCCCATTCAGAATATCGGTGCGTATGGACAGGAACTTTCAGATACTTTAGTTTCATTAAGCGGGGTATTCATTGAATCCGGAAAAAATAAAATATTTAACAAAGAAGAATGCAAGTTTTCTTATCGCTCAAGCATCTTCAAAGAAGAACTAAAGAATAAATTTATCATTACCGCAGTTAGACTGAGATTGTCAATGAATCCAAAACCAAATATTACTTATAAAAATTTAGATGAATATTATTCTAAAAAGAAAATCTCAAATCCCGATATTAAAGATGTCAGCAAAGCAGTTGCAGAAATACGAAGAAGTCGTTTACCTGATCCAATAAAAATTGGTAATGCAGGAAGTTTCTTTAAGAATCCTGTGTTGAACGAGGATACATTCAGTAAGTTGAAATCTGAATATCCAGATGTCGTAAACTTTCCTTCTGAGGAAGGACAGGTCAAAATCTCTGCTGGTTGGTTAATTGAAAAATGCGGCTGGAAAGGAAAACGATTCGGAGAAGTCGGAACGTCTCCTGATCACGCTTTAGTAATTTGTAATTTTGGAAAGGCGAACGGTGCTGAAATTTTTGAATTCACTATGCGGTTAAAAGAAGAAGTAACGAATATGTTTGGAATTAAGCTTGAAGAAGAAGTAAATATCCTTTAATCAAGATTGAATTAATACCCGCTAATAATTAACTTCCAACAATAATCTTGCAATCTTTTAAACAGGAACAAAGTATGAAAGATCAAAAAAAAGAAAATCAGGAATTATCTGCATATGAAAAAGCAGCAGAAGAAGGAATAGATCCCCGCTGCATACCTCAATGGCTAACTGGTCCTGTTCCGGAACACGATGAGATTAAATATCCTGATTATCCAACACAAGATCAGGAGACATGGAAATATTTATACGATAGACAGATGAAGTTTCTTCCCGGCAGAGCTTGCACCGAATACATGGAGGGAACCGATGTCTTAAAACTTGCACCTGATAAAATTCCGTCTTTAAAAGCTTTGAGTCACGTATTCGAAAAAACAACGGGCTGGAAGGTTGCTAGAGTTCCCGGTTTGATTCAGTCACAGAATTTTTTTGAAATGCTCAGAAGAAGAGTTTTCCCATCCACAGATTATATACGTGGAAAAGATGAACTTGATTACACACCCGCACCGGATCTCTTTCATGATATTTTCGGGCATATGCCACTGCTAACGAATAAAGCCTTTGCTTCTTTTTACCAGAAGTTCGGTGAGGCAGCACTTAATGCAAAAGGTAACAACAGTATACAACTTGAAACGGTTCACTGGTTTACAGTTGAATTTGGATTAATAAATAATCCTGAAGGCAGAAGAATTTATGGTGCGGGTGTACTGTCATCACACAAAGAAGTTCAGCATGCGTTGTCAGATCAAGTAGAGGTTAAACCGTTTGATCCGGAAAAGATTGTAGTTCAGCAGTACGATGTCTGGCATCTTCAACCTATTCTTTTTGCAATAGATTCTTTCGAACAGCTTGAAAAAGGATTTGATGAATGGTGTAAAAAGAACGGTCTTTTGAATTAAAATATTTTAACTCCGCATTCTATAAGTTTCACTTTCAAAGGTACTGTTTGAACTAATTTTACTATTTTTTTGTTGTTAAACGTTGATTGTTATACACTAAATTGATTTGTTCAGTGTCTTTATCAATTCTTATTAATCTATTTTAATAATAATTCGGAGGCAGCTATGGCTCTTAAAGTTGGTGATAAAGCACCTTCATTTAAATTAAAAAATCAGGATGGAAAAGTAATTTCCCTTTCTAATCTTAAAGGTAAACCAGTAGTTTTAT
>JBATIA010000479.1:0-4987 GCA_049667415.1 Ignavibacteriaceae bacterium | reverse complement strand
GTGCTTGGTAATTCAGGTTATATTAGAAACCGCGAAGCAGAGTTTAGCAGAAAGAATGTCACTGCAAAAGAAATGCTGAATGAAATTGAAATTACAAGTACAATTGTTGAAAAGGCCCTAAATGAATTTCCCGAAGAGCGGCTTAGTGAAACTTTTCCTATTAATGTATTTGGATATGAAATGACAACAGATTATTTCCTTTTACATCTCACAACACATCTTAATTATCATCTCGGGCAAATTAACTACCACAGAAGATTGCTGGATAATTAGTTTATAATCGGTAATTTTTATTAATCGATGTTACTTGTCAAGTGATAATCGAAATTTTTATTGATGAACCAACACTAGGAAATTTTGAAGATTAGCGTATCGATTGTCATTCAGACTAGTCAGAAATTTATCTGTTAATTAATAGGTTTCGAAGAAAAGATTTATAGAATTGAATTAGAAATTTCTTGAATGCCATATCATAACGATGTGGCTTTTTTTAATGATTCAGTGAGTGAATCGGTAATTGCAGCCAGTCAAATTGTTTAAAATAAACTACTGCTATAATAAGTACTATCTAACATTTGTATTTGTTTTTTAATGCAGTATCTTTGAGCACTTCTTCAAATTAATCTAAAATCAAATTACTTATTAAAAATGGAGGTACTCAAATGGGTATGATGAAGGAATTTAAACAGTTTGCTATGCGCGGTAATGTAATGGACATGGCAATAGGTATAATTATCGGTGCTGCGTTTGGTAAAATCGTTTCATCAATAGTCAGTGACGTTATAATGCCGCCAATCGGGATGTTACTTGGCGGAGTTGATTTTTCCTCACTAGCAATTACTTTAAAGGAAGGCGCAGAAGGTGTTGAACCTGTTCTTTTAAAGTATGGTGTTTTCCTAAATACAATTATTGACTTTGTAATAATTGCGTTCGCAATTTTTATGGTTGTAAAGGGAATGAATTCAATGAAGAAGAAGGAAGAGGAAAAACCTGCTGCACCACCAGCACCTTCAAAAGAGGAAGTTCTTCTTGCAGAAATAAGAGACGAATTAAGGAAAAAATAAACTTAATACTTATTTTTGAGCCACGGATTATCTGTGGCTTTTTATTTTAAACTTACGGTGTTATGAAAATATCTCAAATAATTCTTTTTCTTCTAATTCTACTGTTAATATTTTCTTGTGGTAGAAAAGAATATACAGAGAATGGTATACTGGAGATAAAAAAAGAAATTGATTCCCTGCTTCACAATCCTGAGGCTGAAGAACATTTCGACTGGGGTTCAGCTAAAGCATATTCCAATTTCAGAGCATATTTCCATAATTCAAAACTAATATTTATTAATGAGGACTACCGCTACAGGCAAGCCGGTGATTCATTTAATCGTTATTATTTTAAAGATGGAAATGTGTTGTACTATATCGGGAAAGAGTTGACCTATATGCCTAAAAAACAATTTAATAATATTGAAATGATGGTCGATCCGGATGGTAATGTTATTGCATATGATAAAATTGTTAACGGCGAAAGAATCGGGCTCAGTAACGAAGAAGCACAAGAGATAGTTAATCACGCTAAAGAACTCGAACAAATTGTTTCCGAAAGATCAGGAATAAGTAATAAAAAAAATTATTGAATGAGTAATTTATCCTAGATGATAGTAAAAGATTTATCGTCCTGCAAAATAATATCTCACACCAAATGTATAATTCATAGCGCTTAAAGCTCCGGGTCTGTAAAAAGCATCGCTTTCGGCATAATTATATTGTGCTTCAGCAAAAGTTGTAAAATTGCTATCATCCCATCGTTTCTCCCCAATTAAACCACCGAATGCACCCCAGATTCTTTCATTGTCAATGCTGGATATTACACGCCCGGTTCTTAACCTGGCTTCCTGGTTAATTACCATAAATGTAAGACCGCCGTTTATACCAAGCACAAATTCATCTGATAGGATAAAATTGTAAAGTAATCCACCATTTAGAATCAATTGACTGAAAGAGGAGTTAACTTCAGTAAAGCCTTCAGAAAGCTGTACTGTATTATTCAGGTAAGACGTATTATAAAAAGATTGAAAATTGGATTGAGATGTATAAGAAGTTCTTGCATAAATGAAAAGATTTTTTATGAAAGGAACAGGAATACCAAAACTCCCTCCAAATGCAAATGAAAACGGAATCTGTTCATCATTGCCTGACATGTTCATCTTTGCTATCCCTGCCATACCTGACACAAAGGGTGAAGTGTTTTTTAAACGTACCTGCGCAATGATTGATGTTGTAATAAACAGAAGAGAAAATAGTAGAAGTTTTTTATTCATATTTAATTCCTGATTTAATCAAACGTAATAAATATATAGTAATAAGTCAAACTATTTTATAACCATATAAATTAAAGATCGGTTCAGTGAAAAAATTATATATAGGAAACAGTGAAGGCGGGCTACCTGGAATTCTTAGAAATATAATCTTCAAGCCTTTTAGTGATCTCAGCTACAGGCATTTCGACTTCCGTCCAGAGTTGAAAAGATTTTGCAGCCTGTGATATAAGCATGGTCATTCCACCTATAACTTTTGCTCCTTGCTCTTCTGCCATCCTTAGAAATTTTGTTTTTTTCGGATTATAAATTAAATCAAACACTATCTGGTCTTCATTAAATGACTCCTCAATATCTGTGATTGTATCATCAATATCCGGATACATACCGATTGTCGTTGAATTAATTATCAGACGGGAATTACTTAAAACTTCGGCATTATCGGGAGGGAACAGCTCGAATGTATGGAATGAGTCAAATCTCATCTTCAACGAGAAGTAATTCATCAGAGTATCGGCTCTCTGCTGGGTTCTGTTTATAATATTGATCTCCTCTGGTTTAAAGTAACGCAACAATGTGTAGATTACAGCCCGTGCGCTTCCTCCTGCACCAATAACAGTCACTTTCGTTCCGGTGATTTTATCCTTGAATGGAAGCAAAGTTTCAATAATTCCATTCGCATCTGTGTTATAGCCGATCAGTTTACCATGATCGTTTACAACGGTATTTACTGCACCAATAATTGACGCCTCTTCTGAAAGTTCATCCAGGTACTTAATAATCTTTTCTTTATGAGGAAGAGTTACGTTCAGTCCCTTTAAGCCAAGAGCAAGAACACTGTTAATAGAACTCTTTAAATTTTCAGCAACCACATCAAAAGCAAGGTAGACACAATCCACACCCATTGCTTCTAATGCATAGTTCTGTATAAAGGGAGAATAGGAATGCTTAATCGGATGACCAATGAGGCCAATCAATTCTGTATTTGCTAAAAAGGAATCCCTCACATTACTCCCGGAGAATAAATTTCAGTGTTAAAAAAAATTAAAAGAAGTTTTAATTTTCGTCTAAAAGCTTCTTGAACAATTTAGAAGATTTAATTTCAGGATAATCGTTGGTAAATTCTGTCTGAATGCTCGGATCAAGTTCAAATGCGAGCTTAAGGCATTGAATAGCTTCTTCAGTTCTGCTAAGAATAAAATTCACTTTCGCTTTTTCGTAAATCGCTTTAGCATCATTTTCTTTTAGCATTATGCACTTATCAAATGCTTCGAGTGCACTAAGCCATTCACCAAGCTCTATGTATGTCTCAGCCAAAGTATACCAAATATCATAGTTTGCCGGGCTTATTTTCAGTGCTTGAATGTAACTTTGTACAGCTTCTTTTAATTTGCCCAGAGAATATTCAAGATCGGCCTTCGCGTACCAAGCTTCAGCATTATCCTGGGCAAGAGTTACCGCTTTATTAAAATCTCTTAATGCATGCTGAAATTTTCCGGCAGCGTCATAGCAATATCCCCTTGCAAGAAAAGCTTCGTAGTAATTATCATTATTTTTTATCGCTTCAGAATAAAATCTTAAAGCATTTTTAATATCACCGAGTTCCTCATACAAATTACCGATATTAAAACAGGTAGTTTCGTCACCGGAATCTAATTCATATGCACGTCTGAAACTTTCGAGAGCTTCAGGAAATCTTTCTAACTCCGCAAGAATATTTCCTTTATTAAACCAACCGCTTGCAAAATCCTCCCTGATGGAAACCGCAAGATCATAACTGTTAATTGCCTGCTCGAATTTATTCATCTTGGATAGAATTACCCCGCGATTATACCAACCATTCGGATTATAAGGCTCTAATTCAAGAAATTTATCATAAGCAACAAGAGCGGCAGAGTATTCATGAAGATTCTCGAAACAAAACCCAATCTCATAATATGCTTCGGAGTATTCAGGATTTAAATGAATTACTTTTTTAAATAATTTTATTGCTTCTTCGAATTCTTCATTTCGTTGGTGTAAAATTCCAAGACTATATACCGCATCTTCATTATTAGGATCTTTGGTGAGAGCATTATTCAACGATTCTTTAGCCTGCGTATACAAACCGATATTCTCTTCAGCAATTGATTTATCTACAAGCGCTTCCGAATCACCTGGGTTCAGGGATAGAGCTTTGTTGTAACATTCAATTGATTCATTAAACTTTTGAAGCGCGTTTAGGAATAAACCCTTTTTTATCCAATATTCTGAGTTATAGGGTGCTATCTCCAGCAACGCATTAATGAGATATAAACCATCTTCATTAAAATCGTTATCGAGGCAGGATTGAATTACATCATCGAATTTATCAAGGAAACCGTAAATTGCACCGCTATCAATCAGTTTTCTACATTCCTCTATTTCATCACGCAGGTTATCGTCCTCGTTATCATCAGTTCCTTCAAAATCATATTCATCATCAAAAAAGCTCATTTGCTTTCCTTTTATTTTATAATTCCACAAAAAATCTAAAACTAAAATAAACTAAAAACAAGAACCATTCCGGTTGTCAAAGTCATTAAATTTTACTAAAGCTGTATTTATTCTGGCAGTAAAAAGCCCCGAGTGGAAATTACCGGCTTCGGGGCTGGGAAATTTACCTTGTAGATGTTTTTAATGCACTAATAC
>JBATIA010000478.1:0-3813 GCA_049667415.1 Ignavibacteriaceae bacterium | reverse complement strand
GTTTATATTGATGGTATTGGCAATGGAGCTAATCAAGACGGTTCTGGTGCTTTATATATTTATAGCAGTGCTTGCTCAAATGTAAAAGCAGAGAATAATATTTTAGTAAATACAAGGGACGAATCACCATTCTGTGCTTCTTCAATTTATATCTATGGTTATTCTAATGTTCTTACCTCTGATCATAATGATCTCTACTATGTGCAAAATCCAAATAACTGCCTTATAAGATCAACCGGAGGAGATTATTTCAACCTGGCTGAATGGCAGGCTATTGGGCAGGATGTAAATAGCATTTCCGAAATGCCCCCATTTACATTAACAGATTTACACATAGATTGGGAAGTTTACAGTTTGCTCGATGGTCATGCTACACCAATATGGGGAATTACAAAAGACATCGATGGTGAACCTCGTAATACAGTTACACCAGACATTGGAGCAGATGAATTTGTGTTTGTTCCTGTTGAGCTTACGTCTTTTACAGCAATGGTAAACGGAATAGAAATTCTGCTTAGCTGGACGACAGCAAGTGAATTGAATAATCTTGGATTTGAAATTCAGCGAAGTACAGGAGGAGAAGAATTTTTTACTATTGGATTTGTAGACGGTCATGGTACTACCACAGAACAGCATAACTACAGATTTGCAGATAAGAAATTGGATAACGGTAAGTACTATTACAGATTAAAGCAAGTTGATTTTAACGGTACTTACGACTATTCTGACATAGTAGAAGTAGAGTGGAGAGCATTCAACTCATACCTGCTTGAACAGAATTATCCGAATCCGTTTAACCCGACAACTATAATAGGATTTGGTATAAAAGAAAAGAGTCACGTAAAGATAACAGTACTAAATGCTATTGGTGAAGAGGTAGCACAGTTATTGAATGAAGAGAGAGAACCAGGATTTCACCAGCTAGAGTTTAATGCGAATAATCTACCCAGCGGGGTTTACTTCTACAAGTTGCAGGCTGGTCCATTCACAGAAATTAAGAAGATGATGTTAATGAAGTAATAAAAATATTTCTCAATTAAACCCCTGCTAACGAAAGTTAGTAGGGACTTATAAACAGGCAGGCTCATTGCCTTTGGAAATAAGTATTTCTATGGCTATTATTTTTTTTCACCACTTATTAAACAGGCAGACTAATGAAAGAGTTTATAGAGTTCATCGTAAAACAAATGGTCGATAAACCGGATAAGGTAATTGTTGAGGAAACTGCTCCTAACGAAAAAACGATAGAACTTAAAGTCAAAGTAGATAGCAGCGACATCGGTAAAATAATTGGAAAGCAGGGCAGAAATGTGCAGGCGATGAGAACTCTGCTAACTGCTGTAGGTGCCAAATGTAAACACCGTGCAACGCTGGAAGTATTAGAATAGTCTAATAAAACTAAAAACAGTTAGAGTGCTCAGTCATTCTAAAATTATTAACAACTGAACACCCTGATAATTTATTCACAATTTATTAGGAGGTTCTTATGAAAACACTTAAAGGTTTATTCATTCTTTTTACATTCGTGGGACTTTCGTTGGTTGGTTGTTCCAATGAACAGCAATCACCAGTAACTCCTATAGGTCAAGGTTCACTTGAAAAAGTGATCATTACTAATTTCACCTTTAGTCATTATCCAATAGGACTAACAGGGGAAGGGACTATAAAGCTGGTTGGTGGGAACTGGATATTAAAGGACGTAGGAGTAACTGAACTAATTATCAGTTCTGATCCTCTGGTAGCAGGAATTATGACCCATTATTTAAGTGCTCGAATGGATGCTGTTACCGGCGAAGGTCCTGTTCACGGTAATTGGTTCCTGGTTCCACAGGCAAATACCGAAGGTGGAGTATTTGAAGGTAATTACACTGGATATAGGAGTAAAATGTCGGGTAGCGATACCTTATTTGTACTTCCCCTGCAATTAGTTGGACACGGTAGAGGTGGAACTATAGATGGTATGCAAATAAGGGATAATACCAACATCACGGCCTGGGGAACACCACCGGAAGGATGGTATGGCAGCGGTGAAGGATTCTATAAATCACATGGGAATTAATATCTCTTATGTCAGAAAATTATTAGGTGGGTTGATTCTTCATTAAATCGCTATTTAAAGGTTGTCTGTTAATCAGGCAACCTTAATTAAATTTTTAACGATCATATCTTGAACAACCACATCAGATTTATAAAGACGGTTCTATAACCAGGTTTTTTGCTAAATCTCTCTTTAAATATCCATAGATTCTTAGACTAAATCTCTTATTCAAAAAAACAATTTTATTTAAGCGCAAATAAAGTATGCGACATAAGTGCAAGTGGATGCGACATAGTTTAAAGAGAGGTACCAGAATGTATAAGATATTGTCACAAAGTCTACAATTTCTAAACATTTGTTTATTTATTCGTAATTACCCGCACTTCTGAAACCTCAATAGGTAATTAACATCTCAGACTCCATTAAAATTGATTCTTTACATATTAATAATGGTGAACCGAATTTCTCTTTTCAAAGTTCTGTTAACAATTACTTTTTTAATTTTTGTTGAAGGTATTCTTCTCCAGCGCAAATTAATCCTCATCTTAAAACATTGTTAAATGGGGCTTATTCTTCATTTACAACATAAGTTCAATTCTAAGCAACATAGTTTCAATTAAATTATGAAATAGTGCAAGCCTTTGATACATAGTTAATAACTACACCCCTCCCTGATTTATTTTATTTGTGGTGAAACTTTAATCAACTTTTTAACAACAATTTTGAAGGAGTGCACCATGAAAACATTATTTGTAACCCTCGTTGCTTTCTCACTTGCCTTATTAATCGGATGCCAGGAAAATCTTCTGAACGAACCCGGTAACTTAATTGAGAAAAAGACTGATCCGGCTAATAAAGGTTCTCTAAAAATCTGTTGCGAATTACAAGATCCATTTTCCGGAATATGCAATTTAAATGGATTAGTCAATTATGTTCATAAGAAGGAGAATGTAGCAATGAATCCTATAGGATCGAGTGGAATAGAATTACACCTTGAAATGAATGCTAATTTATGCGGTCCACTCGGAATGGTACATCCGGAATGGAGAGCTGAAGGCAGAAGTGATGATTTCGTTTATGTAAGTGAGGAAGGGATCTTGCTGATTGAGAAAAGTTATAACATAACCAACAGAACTGATGTTGTAGTCGCCGTTTTATACATGGTTACTACAGATGGAGTTGGAATCTCAAAAGTAAGATTAGTTGAAGTAGAAAAGTAAATCACTTAAATAAAAACTAAGGAGTAATAAAATGAAAAAAATATTTGTAACCCTCGTAACCTTTGCAGTTTTCTTTACTACGGGTTGTCAGGAAAATCTGATAAATGATCCGGTCGAATCAGATTCTGCTAGCAAAACTCAAAATTCCGTCAAACACGGTGTTATAGAATTTCAAAAATTATTAACTGACCCTTATCCTATAGGCAACTCATACTATCTTATAAGCGGTGGTATAGAGTATCAGCAGAGTATAACATCGACAAGCTCTCAACAACCCTCAGCACGAAAATATGTTTCAGTACAGCTTTCAATCAATGCAGATCTAAAATACTTTTGCTCTGTTTGCTCCCCTTCTGAGGAAGATGTATTGGCTGGTTATTTACAAGAAACATCAACTGAAGAATATTTACTTATAGATTCACACTATTTGGTACAATTTGATAAAACCTTTGTTATCCAGGGTCGGGATGATGGAATGGTTTTAAAGTGCAAATTTAATGCAAATATCAATGGAATTGAATTAAGCGCAATGTGGCTTGTGCTTGATAATAAAAG
>JBATIA010000477.1:0-2470 GCA_049667415.1 Ignavibacteriaceae bacterium | reverse complement strand
ACAAGTTCGGGATAATAATTTTTATAAATTATTCTTCACCCACTCTTCAAGTCCACCAGCGATAATCAACTCCTGCGCAGCTTCGCCAACAGGATCGATAGAATATTCACTGCCATCAAAAGTGATTAAAGAGTTTTTTAAATCTATTTTTACTTTTTTATTTGTTTGAACTGTGAGTTTTTCTTTTCCATATTTTTCTTTCAGATCATTCACCAGATCAGAACATTCGATAATTAAAAAGCCGTTGTTAATTGCATTACGTGCATAAGTTTCGCTGAATGAACCGGCAATAACACAGGCAATTCCTTTATACTTAAATGCTGTTGCTGCTTGCTCACGCGAACTGCCTGTCCCGAAGTTAAATCCGCCTGCAACAACATCACCTTTGTTTGTAATTTTTCCAAATTCAGGATCGTAGTTTTCCATAACTACTCCGGCTTGCTGCTCTGGAGTGAAGTCATCAATGTAGGTATACTTCCCGGGATAAATTCCATCGGTGTTCAGATTATCCTGATGACAAAACAGAAGATTACCTTCAATCACGGAAGGAAAGTCTTTCAATATTTTTACGGAAGATTTTTTCGATGAAGATTTTTTATTGATTTTAATTTCAGCTTTGATTTTTTTATCACCGTTACCCCAGTCATAATCAATTTTACCGGAAATTGCAGAAGTAGCTACAACTGCAGGAGAAGCAAGATATGCCTGTGCATTTGGTGACCCCATTCTGCCTTTAAAGTTCCTATTGGTTGCAGAGATGCCTACTTCACCATCTTCAAGCAAACCAGTTCCTAGTCCTATGCAAGGTCCGCAGCCGGGTGGAAGAGGTTTTGCCCCAGCTTCAATTAATGCTTGCCAGTAGCCTGCGAGTTCACTTTCTTTTTGCACTTCACTTGATGCTGCAGCAATATAAAACTCGACACCTTCTGCAACATTTTTACCTTTTACAACTTCTGCCGCTTCTTTAATGTCATCGAGTCTGCTGTTAACGCAAGAGACAAGATAGGCTTTATTGATTTTCAGATTTTTCTTTTTCAGTTCGGAAACTGAATTCATAACTTTCACTGAGTTTGGACCGGAAACATAAGGTTCAATAGTTGACAAATAAATTTTCAGTTCTTTTGAATAGAATGCATCTTTGTCAGATTTGATGATATTATTTTCAAGTTCTGAAATATTTTGCTCATTAATTCGTGGATGCTTTCCCTTGCCATCCTCATCAGAAAAAACTCTTTCGAGTCCTCGATTCAGAATATAACGATCTCGTTCTCTCAGCCATTCAATAGTTTTTTCGTCAATAGGAAATAAACCAACCAGTGCGCCCCATTCTGTAGTCATATTTGCAATTGAAAGTCTTTCTTCAATTGAAAGATTTTTGACTCCTTCTCCGGCGAACTCAATTGCATGATTCAGAACCTCATCATTATTAAAGTGTCCGCAGAGAGCAATGATGACATCTTTACCAGTAACACCTTTGCTGAGTTTTCCAACAAGTTCAACTTTAGCAATCGGAGGAACTTTCCACCAGGTTCTTCCGGTTGCCCAGATTGCAGCAGCATCCGTGCGAACGATTGGAGTTCCAAGGCAACCTAATCCTCCGTACATATTCGAATGACTATCAGAAGCAACAGCCATTGTTCCCGGCCAGGCATATCCTTCTTCACACATAATCTGGTGACCGATTCCTCTGCCAGCAGGATAGAAATCAGCACCCATTTTTTTGGAGAACTCTTCAATTTTTTTATACTTCTCCAAATTCTTTTCAGTTTTATTTTGAATGTCATGATCGAGGGTGTGAACAACCTGTCTTGGATTAAATAATTTTTTTGCGCTAATTGATTCGAATTTTGGAATAACCGCGCCTGTGTTATCGTGTGTCATCACATAAGCCGGCTGGATCATTATGTAATCTCCAGAATGAACTTCGTGATCTGGTGATAAACCTACTGCATATTTTTGTGCTATTTTTTCTACTAATGTCTGACTCATTTTTTCTCCGTAATCTTGAACTCTGCCAGAAGTGAAAGGCGAGAAGCAAGAGGTTTTTATTTAATTTTCTTTTTTAATGAAGTTATCATTGCAAATAAACTGTTTAATAACTTTTCAATTTCAATTAGCTCATTTTTGTTGGACAACTTTAATTTCAGAGTAATTTCTAATTGAGTATCAATCTCAACTAATGATGATCTAGAAATTTCAAGAAACCTGATTTTCTCAAGTTTAGAAGTTCGTGATAATCCTTCAGCAACATTTGAACTTACAGAAACTGAAGCTCTTCTAAGTTGACTAGTTAATCCAAACAATTCTTCTTTGGGAAATTGAGAGGTCAAGGAATAAATCTTTGATACCAAGTCTAAACTATAATTCCAGATATCTAATTTTTTATAACTAAGATCTAACATTCTAACCTCTAGCTTCTCGCCTCTAACCTTTCACGCTTTAAAAGGTTCAAAAGAAACAAAATCTGCAT
>JBATIA010000476.1:0-6824 GCA_049667415.1 Ignavibacteriaceae bacterium | reverse complement strand
TCGTTACCTTTTTACGTCTTACGATACGGGTTTCGTAACCGACAAACGGTAAACACCCGGATAACCTGGTGTTTCTTTCGAAGATTCCGGATTACGTCAGAGGCGGACAGGCTTCCCGACAAAGTCGGGATCACAATGACAATATGAAATAGATTCCGGATCTCTACATGCTTTCAAACCACTGAATTGCACCAACGATTGCTATCGGACCGGAATTTTCGTGAGTACCGCCGGGAATAGTTGTTAGCTGGATATTCGTTCCCCCGTTTGCTGTTAGCCTTTCCACTGCAGTTAAAGAGTGTTGATATGGAGATATATCATCTGCATCTCCATGAAAGAAATGGATTGGTGCCTGTGGTTTCCATTCGAGCAATGTGTTTTCCTGCATTGCTGAAATAAAATCAATTTCACTTCCGTTATTCACGTTATTAACAAAATTGGGATTCATAAGCTCTGAAAATGTTGCCGGCAGCTGATTTTCAACCTCACCGAATGTTTTTGATCCGTCAAATAAGTTTTGCACCCTTGAGGAATACGGTGCATTAAAGAAATCATTCAGGCGGTCCCATCCGTAAAAGTTATTATAAGCTGTTATAATGTACGCGACGTAAGCTGTGTGATTATATTGACCTGTTTGAAAAAGTGTCTGCATCATACCATTTAAATCATATGGACCGGCCATAGGAGCAACAGCAGTTAAATTAAATTCCTGAGAGTATTCCATTTCAATTTTTCTTTGAGTAACCAGTGTTGCGTAACCACCCTCAGAATAACCTGTAAGGAATACCCTCCCATCCAGAGTTATCTGATGTTGTGAACTATACGTTCTGCCGGCACGCATCAAGTCTATTACACAGGGAATAAGTGATTCTGCATGAGTATACGAATGCATAACTTTTGAAACTCCAAAACCTGGATAATCGGGAACAACTACCACGTAACCCATCGATGCCATAATCAATCCGATAATACCTTCCGTTGAGTTTAACGGGGAAACTGATGCCACAAGATTACTTTTTGTTTGTGTTCCATGCTGAATGCTTACCAATGGCAGGCTGCTTCCACCCTGTGGAATCATAAGAGCTCCAGATGCAATTGTCTGATTACCAGATCCATCTGTTGTGTAGTAGTTTATTGAAATTGTCTCAACAGAATAATTTAAAGTGAATGGAATTGTCATGTTCACATTTGCTAGTATCTGTTGTATATCATCTGCAGTTATTATGCCTAAGCTGTTTGATTGAACAATCTCACCTCTTTCGTGGAGTGTTGGTGAAACCGGGTCATTATTTTCTTCTTTACTGCAAGACGGGAACCCAATAATTATGACCGACAATAATATAATCTGCTGAATATGACGATAATAAATCTTTAACATAATTTCCTCCAATAGATATTGAACATAATTTTATTGAGCGAATAATATATTTTTATTATTCTTTATTAAGTGTTCGATATTATTTTATCAATAACATCTTTTTTGTTTTCACAAACCTTCCAGCAAGAAGTTTGTAGAAGTAAATTCCGCTTGATAATCCTGTCCCATCAAACTCAACCTCATAATTTCCCGTAGATTTTTCTTCATTAACAAGAGTTACAATTTCATTTCCTAAAACATCATAAATTTTAAGTGTAACCAATGATAATATTGGGATTGAGTAACATATTGTTGTGCTTGGATTGAATGGATTGGGATAGTTATTGTTTAGACAATAATCCGAGACTATTTCCGCATTATTTTTATCAGCTGATGAAGTATTACTTATCCATTGAATAGCTGCTTCCACTACATCATCCTTATTGTTTACAACTCCTGGCTGAGTGAGCCAAATTTCTTCATACATGTCAAGTTCAGTATGAGCTAAGTATTGGTGATTTGAGATGAAATAAGCGTTGCCAGTAGACAGGTAAAAAAACCAATCGTTATGCCCCAAATCCGGGTAGCTAGCTGAGCAGAATGCCCCGGATGAGGGCTTGCCAAAAAACTCTACCTTCGGATGAAATTTTAGTCTTACTGATTCAACATCGCC
Source organism: Ignavibacteriaceae bacterium (assembly GCA_049667415.1). Classification (GTDB taxonomy): domain Bacteria; phylum Bacteroidota; class Ignavibacteria; order Ignavibacteriales; family Ignavibacteriaceae; genus IGN2. The sequence goes on along the minus strand of JBATIA010000476.1, from coordinate 4,794 downwards.
GGCACTCACCGTACCAGGTCCTGTCAGCACAGCAATGGGTTTATCATAATAGCTATTTGGATTTCCATTTATTCTAAAGACATATTGATTAAGAAACGGGTGCGGACACATACTAAAATGGTTATTCGGGTCACCACACCTTACATCAAAACTAAGTGTATTAAATGTTGAGTTGAACAGAAGTGAAAATCCTTGATTACTGGTTCCACCGCCTCCATAGTTTAATCTGAAATCCATTATCATACCGGTTGTTTGGTGATGATGCATCAAGCTATCAATTGCATTATAGAATTGCTGGGAAATTCCATACTGCGGGTTGTAATCCCAGGAAGTAACATATATATAACCAATTTGTGTCCCATCAATAATTCCCCAACTAACATAATCATCTTGAAATAAATTTGGCCATTCAACACCTAATACATCTAATTGCTCATTCCCCCAAATAGTTCCACTCTGATTATTTAATAAACTAGTTGGAAGATGCAGCGTATCACCTGTTTCATATTTTACGATGTCAATCGTATCAAACAAATGCCAGTTCAAGCCAGCGCTTGATAATATGCAATGTGTAATTGATTTGTCATTACTTCCCCAAACCCAATTTAAGGATATTGGAAGTTGGGCGGTTAATAATTCTTTATAGAGTTCTTTCCAAAGGATTCCATTATAACCTAAGACAATATCTCCCTTTACGATTCCAAGTTGGTGATTATCTAACGCACGGTATACTAATAAAGAACTATCTGCAAGTGGAGTAAGGCTGGCACCAAACCTTTCGTTATTATACCAGGGACCTATTACAAATAGAGGTACTCCCGGGGTAATTGGTGTACCCCAGCTAACGGGAACATCTAAAATTACAGTGTGACATTCTTTCATTGCTAATGAAAGATGACTCATAATTGCAGCAAATCTTCCTCTGCTTATTCCGTTTTCAATTTCCGGGCGATATAGATCTCGCAATGAATCTATATTAACATCCAGATTCTGAAACGCTGCGTACTTTGCATTAATTGTATCCCAGGCAGTATCAAAAATTTCGAGTTTTTGTGCTGTTGGTAATCCCGGTCCCCACACAGAATCAATAACTTCCTTCCAGTCTTCTGTTGAATAATGACCCGGCTTTTTAGTCATTTGAGGTGGCCGGAATATTTCATTCTCTGCCAAACTTCTATTTAATGTTGGAATGTAATTTTTATCATAAATCAATTTAGATTGGGATAATAAATCAATCGAATTAGTAATGATAAAAAAGGAAATCAAAATTAATTTTATTTGACTTAAGTGTAATTTATTATTCATTTTTCTTCCCTGAGTTAATAATGTTTTTTGCCAGTAGTTCATTACGGTTTGTTTATCAATCAAGGCCGCCAAACAGCATTTATTGCTGTAATGCCAGATGGTGAATTAGTTACACGCCTTAAGTTGGTACCATCCATATTCATAATAAATACTTCCCATTGCTGATTTGACAAGTCCATGGTGAAAGATATAAACAAACCATCTGGTGACCATCTTGGATAACTATCAGATACGTTATTGTTAGTCAGTCTTGTAATCTTGGTTCCATTCGAATTCATTACATAAATTTCAGAAGAACTAAAATCTCCGGAAGGATATGCATTGTATGCAATCAAGCTATCATCCGGAGACCAAACCGGAAACCATTCATCAACAACTGTATTGGTTAATTGCTGTATATCAGTTCCATTAATTTGACAAGTATAAATCTCATAATTACCTGTACTTTTTGATGAATAAATAAACCGACTTCCATCAGAAGACCATTTAGCGGCAAAACCTTCAACACCTATATAATGTTGATTACTTCCATCTGAATTCATAATCCAGAGTTCTTCTCTTACGAAGTTCTGTGATAATCTCGTGAAAGCTATTTGAGTTCCATCTGGAGACCATGCCGGTTCACTGTCCATAACATTACTTGTATTCGTAAGTCTGGTTATGCCTGTTCCGTCTATATTAAAAACGTGAATTGACCAGGTGTTAAATCCGGCATCCATATAACCTACGCACGCAAATCTCGATCCATCCGGTGATATGTCGTGGTGATTGAGGCCTATAGATGCATTGATTATTTTTCTATTGCCGCTACCGTCCGCATTAAGACCATATATCTGGTGTATACCGTTTTGAAGTGGTTGATAACAGTAAAATATAACTCCACCGCCCCTTCCATCAAGCGGAGTTCCTTGTGGTGCAGGTTCAGGTTCAAGCGATGTACTATCATCACTGCATCCAACGCTAAAAAGAAAAGAATGAACTATAATAATTGAAACAAACTTCATAAATGTTTTCATAAAATTTTTTCTTCTATTTATTTTACTAACAACATTTTCTTTATTGCAGAATATGAACCTGCATTCAGTTGATAAAAATAAATTCCGCTTGTTAGATCACTTGCATCAAATTCAATATTATACTGACCATCAGGTATCTCCTCATTAATAAGTGTTGCAACTTCATTTCCTAATACATCAAATATTTTAATACTAACAAAACTTCGTTCCGGTAAGTGATATGATATGGTTGTACTCGGATTAAATGGATTGGGATAATTTTGAAAGAGAACAAAATCGATTGGGGTATTGTTAAGTTGAAAATCAAGATTGTTCGGACTTAGGTTGATAAGATCAACTCTGTTGATATTATAATTTGTTACACCAACAATGTTGTCGAACATATTAAAGCCTATCCCCGATGGTTCGCTATGACCGGTTGAAATTATTTCGGGGTTGAAATTGAAATCACCGTCAAATCTATAAACAATATTATCGGCAAATGAGGTTATATAGTAGTTGCCATTTACATCTCTGCATATAGCATCCGGCTCATTTATATTTGTGTTTCTTACCGTATCAATGTTCCCTCCAGCTAAGTTATATGCGAGAATAGGTGCATTATCTACAAAAATTAATAGTATGAGTCTGTTATTGCTTTCTTCATAGGATAACCCCGCGGGTATGGGATCCAGAGTATGAAGAGTCGCAGAGGTTTGATCATTGATATTAATTCTAAACAATTTTTTTGCAGACCAGTCAGTAACGTATACATAATGCGACGAGTCAAGTGCGATGTGACCAAGATATTCAGACCCGGGCACAAAAATACTATTGATAGTGGAGGATGAATATAAATCTATTAATAACAGATTGCGATAACTAACTACAAACAAGATGCTGTCTTTTATTTCCATGCCATGAGCATGAGTAATATTACTCCGAAAATAGGATTGATTGCCAAGGGAATCTATGGCAACAATGCTATTCCCGGCCCAGTTGGCAACAAGATAGCGGTTGTTCATTGAATCAAATACAATATCATTCGGACCATTGAGCAGGTTTTGAGAATATACTGTAACAGGAAGTAAGAATATAAAAATCTGATAAACAAGCTTGCTCAATAATTGTTTCACATATTTCATATTTTTTTCATTCATCTTAAACCTCTTGTATGTCTAATACTTCTTTATTCCAGCAAAATAATCTTATTTGTTTTTGTAAACTTCCTGCATTCAACTTGTAAAAGTAAATTCCACTTGGTAGATTCCGGACGTTGCCGGAATGACTTGCTGCGTTGAATTGAACTTCATAACTTCCTGCCGGTTTTTCTTCATTAATTAAAGTCGCAATTTCATTTCCCAAAACATCATAGACTTTAACAGTAACAAGACATAATTCTGAAACTTGATATAAAACTGTGGTTGTCGTGTTAAATAGGTTGAAAATTTTAAAGTATAAAATATCCCGTGCTGTAATCCGAATTCTGGATTACTTGTTCCGTACTGTAGCCACAAGACTTCGTACACTAAAAATGGTCGGACGTCTTCTGTGGAAGATTGTAATGCCGATGTGTTCATTCTCAATTTTATACCTGGCTGGGCGTTAATTTGAAAAGTAAAAAGAAGCTTTATGGTTACTAAAAACCGTAGGGTAGATTTTAACATTTTTTCTATAAATGTAAGTTGTTGTAATAAACCGCACTCCAAGATAGAATCTTTATTGAAGAAAGCTTGAACTGTTTGATTGGGGGAAAATAATGGTTATGAACAGCAATATTTATATTCTGAATGGGGGAAGAAAGGTTTGATATAAAATTTTATATTTTGCTCTTTGAAAAATCATTTTAAGGATAGGTCTATGGAAGGCAAAAAATATTTCACAGCACTGATAACGGAACAAGCGGGAGATTGCATCGTCGTTTCTCTCCTCGCAATGACCCAGTCTTCATCCGGCTGAGCCGGATTACACCGGGCTGGCAGCCGTAGATTCCGGCTCTTCGGCCGGAATGACAATTGGCAAGGTTAACGGAATATGACATCAAATAAATGCCGTGAAAAAATTATATGTAATGAAGCATGAAAAAGTAAAATCTGTTTGAGTCCCGACCTGTCGGGGAGTTATTTTTCTTTAGCAGAATGAAATATGATTTTAGGAATTTAATTGCAGTCTTGAACTTTTGGTTCTGGCTCCTGTCCCGAACCTGATTCGGGATTTCGAGAGAAAAGAACAAAGAGAATAATATGCGTCTGTGTTTCTATCGTAGATTCTTCTCCGACAGAGCGGGATCAGAATGACCCCGACAGGGTCGGGGCAGGCAAGTGCTATATTTCAGAAAATTTACTCTTAAGGTAAATAATCTTCTCTTGCAGGAGAAAACACTTCGATCACTACAGAATCTTCGTGCACTTCTACACCGTGTTCAACGCCGCCTGGTATACACCAACTGTTTCCCGGTTCAGCGCTATGCCTTTCTCCGTCGATTATAAAAGTC
>JBATIA010000475.1:0-2404 GCA_049667415.1 Ignavibacteriaceae bacterium | reverse complement strand
GAATATGTGATGGTCACCGGAAAAATGGATGGTGAATTTCTTAAAAAAGAATACGGAATTAAAAATATAATCTTGCTAAGGAATCTACCACGTTACTATAAACCTTCACTTAATCTTGATTTACATTCACATTTGCAAATAGATAATTCTAAAAAAATAATTCTTTACCAGGGGGTTTTACTTAAAGGGAGAGGAATCGAAAAAATTTTTGCAGTACTTAAGGATCTCCCCGATCACATATTTGCAATTGCAGGGGGTGGAGAATATGAGATACATTATAAAAAGCTCGCTGAAGAAATGAACCTTACCGACCAGGTTTTCTTTCTTGGTAAACTAACACAAGAGGAATTACCTAAAGTGACAGCGGCCGCAGATGTCGGGGTATCACTGATTGAAAACCTCAGCACCAGTTACTACTATGCTCTTCCAAACAAACTATTCGAATATATTATGGCTGAAGTACCGGTGATAGTAAGTGATCTTCCTCAAATGAAAGAAGTTGCTGAAAAGTATGATATCGGTATTGCCATTAATATTGAAAACAAAACTGAGCTAATATCCGCAATAAAAAAACTTACTGAAGACAGCAGCCTTCACGAAAGTAAAAAGCAAAACTGCCATATTGCTTCTCAGGAGTTGAACTGGGAGAAAGAAGTAACAAATCTACTTCGAACATTCAATTGAAACTGTCATTCTGATCCCGCTTTAGCGGGAGAAGAATCTTAAATTCAAGACTGAGATTCTTCGTCATCCGCCAAAAGCCGGATTCCTCAGAATGACGATTTGTACTCATTTCTTTATATACACACAGATTATATGAGCAGGCTTATTTATAATCAGGTTGAAGAATTTATCCTTCAGCTTCCACATCCAAAATGGAAAAAACTGAAGTATCGCATAAGTCCTTAAGAAGAGAAGAACCTTATTACCGAAAGTTTTAAATTTAAAACTCTCCAAATCATTCTCCGAATAAAGACTTTCAAGCTTTTTCTCGTCGAAGGAATTGATGTGAGCATTTGCAGGAGTTTTTTGATTACAATGAATACAGAGATAATAAATTAGCTTTTCCTTGTAAGGAGTGGTGATTATCAGACTTCCTCCCTTTTTTACCACTCTGAATAACTCTTTTACGAAACCAGCTGGCTCCACGACGTGCTCAATAATTTCTGAAGCAATTATACAGTCGAACGAGTCATCGTTGAATGGAAGATGAAATGAATCTGCTGTGATTGCAAAATGCTTTGACGAAGGATACAGCTTTTTTACTATTGATGGATTTGTAACTGAAATATCAAGTGAATAAACCTTTTTTCCTTTTTGCAAAAATTCTTTTGCCACCCAACCTTTGCCGCAACCAACGTCTAAAATTGAATTAACACTTTTTGAAATTTTTGAGATAATGTATTCTCTTACTCTTCTCTCGTCGTGTTCAGTTGCGCCAGTCCGTTCTTCAAAATAATCGAACTCGACTGCATCCTTTTTATAATGGTCTATGTAATTAAACTCTGCCAAATGCTAAAACCTTCTAAAAATTATGGTTAAAGATATTAAAAAAAGTAAAACGATAAATATTTTAATTGATTTTCCGGTGGTTATTCATTACGTTTGAAATAATCAAACAGGGAGTGGTAGCAATGAAAGCTATAAAATATTTATCCTGTATTCTTCTCTTCATCATCCAATCTATATCCGCTCAAAATTTTTGGCATCAAACAAATGGACCTTATGGTGTTCCAACAGTAAATGATTTCCTTCAATACAATGATAGTACAATCTTTCTCGGAACTGGTGAAGGTATTATCAAATCTAATGATAATGGAGAAAGCTGGATTAGAATTGAAGGACCGTACTTAAACTCACAAATAAAGTGTATTGCACAAGATAAATTAGGTGTGTTGTACGCCGGAAGTCTAGGTATTTATCCATCCGGTCTGAAGTTACTCTTCCAATCAACGGATGAAGGTTATTCTTGGAACATTATAGATGATGGGTATGATGCTGAAATCAGATATATTTTTATTCCGTATAAAGATACTATATTACTAGGAAGTTGGGATATGGGAGTAATACGGAGTTTTGATGGTGGAGTTACATGGAGCAGAGTGAATAATGGTAATATCTATAACGGGATTTATGAGATTATAGAACTTGATGACGGAAGTGTTTTAGCTGGTTCTGCTGGTGGTGGTGTATTTAAATCAACTAACTGGGGTGATTTGTGGATACCCTCCAATACTGGTCTACCGACTAATTCACAGGGATACATATTTGCAAAATCATTTTGCAAAACAACTCCTGGTTGTTTGCTTGTTGGAACTGCGGAGGGCATTTATTATTCAACTAATAATGGAGAGACCTGGAGCTTTAAAAGTGCAGGACTGACTGAGAAAGGAATAAATAAAAT
>JBATIA010000474.1:0-1552 GCA_049667415.1 Ignavibacteriaceae bacterium | reverse complement strand
GTGAAGCAGCGGATATAATTACACAAGCAAAATGCGGTATGGTCAGCGAAGCCGGTGCGTCTTCTTCTCTCGCACTGAATGCTATGAAATTTGCACAAATGAACGTTAAGGATAGAGAAGAAATGGGTAAGAATGGTTATAAATATTATCAAGATTATTTCTCAAAGGAAAAGGCTTTTAGTACACTCATCAATTTAATTAAATTTTAAAGTGTTAATTAATGTTCAGATTTTAAGACGATTTACTTCAAATCTTTATATTCGTGTCGCTTCAGAATATAATATCCCTTTTTTTAACTGCACTATTAAGCAAAAAAACTTGAGAAAGCTCCCTCAGTTTCTTGCACGTGATTAGAAACCCTGCCTTAAACAGGATTTAGCTTTTTTACAAATATTTAAAATATAATCGTTAATTTTGAGCAGTTAAAAAGGGTTATAAAGGGTAAATAATTAAATGCAGTATATAATAATTTCTTTCGCAGCACTGGTGGTTACTGTATTTATTACTCCGTACTTCATTAATTTGTTAAACAAGATAAAGGTTATCGATCTTCCTGACGGTGCAAGAAAGGTCCACACCTCACCAATACCCCGGCTTGGTGGACTAATAATTTTTGCGGTTGTTGCTACTTTTCTTTTCATTTTTTATGGGGATATAAATTCAATAAAATTTTTCATCTTCGGTGGCATTGTTATTATATCACTTGGTACTTATGACGACCTTTTCGGGGCAGGCTGGCCACTTAAGTTTCTTTACCAGGGCTTTGCATCTGTTTGTCTTTTGATATACCTCGTTCCTAAATTTTCAGAATTAAGATTTTTTGGTATTGAATTAACGATTATACCCGCCACTATTCTTTTAGCAATTTTTATAGTTGGTACAATTAATTCATTCAACCTGCTCGACGGATTAGATGGTCTTGCCTCGGGAATTTCTTTACTGGTTTCAGCTCTGCTTTTTTTCCTTAGCTTAAATTTTTTAGATATTTTTCTTTTAGTACTACTCTCAACTTTAATCGGATGTTTAATTGGATTTCTAAAGTATAATGCTTTCCCTGCCAGAATATTCCTGGGAGATTCGGGTTCACTTATTTTAGGATACCTGGTTACTGGTTCTGTTCTGCTTATTTCAATTGATACTGCTTCACACACCCTTGATCTTACTTTTGCTGTTATTCTGCTTGCTGTTCCTATAGCCGATACGATAAATGTTTTATCAAAAAGAATATTTAAAGGCAGGCATCCCTTCATAGCCGATAAGAGTCATATCCATCATATAGTTTTTAGCAAGAATATAACTCATAAAACCACTGTATTTATAATTACGCTTTATTCCCTGCTGTTTGCTGCTGATGCTATTTATTACCGTTTTTATTCCGAAACAGATGGCGTTATTATATTCTGCTTGCTTCTCATTCCTTTACTTTTTGCTAACCGAATTTTAAACTTTATTATTAATAGAGAGAAGCTCCTCTTTTTCGGAAGGGCTATAAATCATTTTCCCCAGTACTTGATTAACTACTATAAAGTTGCTGTAGTACCGGTAGTAGCTG
>JBATIA010000473.1:0-9106 GCA_049667415.1 Ignavibacteriaceae bacterium | reverse complement strand
TATGCAGTACCATCCTGATCGGAACCCTGACGACAAAGTAGCTGAAGAGAAATTTAAAGAAGCTGCCGAAGCGTACGAAATTTTAAGCCACGATGATAAACGAAACAACTACGACCGATTTGGACATGAAGGAGTTAGAGGAAGTACATTTGGCACCGAGGGCTTTTCTTCGGTTAATGACATATTCTCTCACTTTTCAGATATATTCGGTGGATCATCAATCTTTGATGAATTTTTCGGAGGAAGCCAGAGAGGCAGATCCAGAAGACGTGGTGGTGGTACACCTGGTTCCGATATGCGAGTCACTTTAAAGCTAACATTGGAAGAAATTGCCACTGGTATATCGAAGAAAATAAAAATTAAAAAACAAAAAAGGTGCGATGAGTGTAATGGAACTGGCGCACAAGCAGGAACATCTTTAAAGACGTGCCCTGTTTGTAATGGTGCGGGAGAAGTTAAAACAGTTTCCAGATCAGTATTTGGACAATTTGTTAATATCACCGCTTGCCATAACTGTAATGGTGAAGGACAAGTTATTGACTCCCCGTGCAGAAATTGTTCGGGTGATGGTAGAGTTCAGGATGAAGCAACAATTAATATCGAAGTACCTGCCGGTGTGCAAGACGGAAATTATATGACACTTAGAGGGGAGGGAAATTCAGGAAAGCGTGGTGGAACTTCTGGAGATATTATTGTTGTGTTCCAGGAATTGCCGCACGATCATTTCATAAGGGAAAATGACGATATTATTTATAACCTCTTCGTTACTTTCCCCCAGGCTGCATTGGGTTCAGAAGTTGAAGTACCTACATTAAATGGTAAAGCAATTCTAAAGATTGATTCCGGGACACAACCCGGAAAAATGCTGAAGATGAAAGGTAAAGGCATCAGACATTTGAATTACTCCGGAAGCGGTGACCAGATTGTGAGGATAAATGTTGCTATCCCGCAAAAACTTAATTCAAAAGAAAAGGAAATTATTAAGCAGCTATCTGAAATGCCGAATATTAAAACTTCGTCTGAAAACGAAAAGAAGAATTTTTTCGACAAATTTAAGCTTTAAGAAAATTTAATCCCTAAAAACATAGCTTTCCCAGTAATCACGTTGGTATTATTTTTCAATCAGATTTTTTTTCTTTGATTGATGATTAAAAAAATATCCAAAAAGTTTGGTTTTACTGAAACAGAAGTTCTTGTGATATTGTTTTTGGTAACGATGTTTATCGTAGGATTTATCTATAGAGAATTCATCAAAGATGAAACTGTTACAGAATACAAAAACTTCGACTACTCAAAAGAAGATAGCCTTTTTTCATACTATTCAAAACTTAATCCCGAAATTGACCCGGATGATTCTTTACTGGTTAGTAACCTTGAAATCAAAAAAAAAGTTCTGGAGTTGCAGGATTCACAGTATTACTCGAAAAAGGAAACTATTACTTTAGCTGAGAAAAGTATTAGCCTAAATTTAGCGGGTATTGAAGAGCTAATAATGCTGCCCGGAATCGGTAAGAAAACAGCTGAAAAAATAATATTGCTTCGAAAAGAGAGGGGGAAATTCAAGAGGTTAGAAGAGATTATGGATGTTAAGGGTATAGGAGAAATTAAGTTTAACAAAATTAAAAAGTTTTTATATATTGACTAACCAAACAAAAAAAATTTTCCCGGAGGAATGATGAAATCCCAAGCAGGAGATCCCTGGTATATTCACGCTATTCTTTACCTTGTAATCGCAATACTTTCTGTAATCCTAATAAAAGTTGCGATCATTGATCCCAAAGATGCAGTTGAGCAGGAAAGGTTTTTAAAGACCGAATCCAGACTAAGGATGAATAACATTAAAGAGGCGGAAATATTATGGCAAAAAAAATTCGGGAATTTTACAGATAATATTAATGACCTTATTAAATTCATTAAAGAAGATCCATTTGCTGACAGCGTAATTAATGCGTTTGACTCGCTAACCATGAAACCTGCTAACCCATTCAAACCTTTATCCAGCGGCGAATTTACCCCCGATAGTTTAAAGTTCTCTCCCAAAACATTCCAGGCATATATTCTTCAAATTGATACCTCAATAACCGTTGATACAACAATTAACCGAAGAGGGGTTGTAACTAAGGTTGATACGAATATTGTTCTTGGAACACGTTACTTTCTTGAAGATCCAGATGGCTATGGAACTGTAGGTGATTTATATAATGATGCTTTGAAAAATACCTCCTCCTGGGAGTAATTAGGAATAAATGAATGGAATTCAAAGTTGCGCCGGAATTAATGTTACAAATTCCAGGTTACAGTTTGTTGAGGTAGAAAAAGACTCAGATCAATTATTTATTACTAATATCGGGCAGACTTTCATCAGTCCTTCAATTAATTTTGAAGAGCAATCTGAAACCGTATTGCCGGCACAATTACAGACTGCATTTGATGAACTCAATATAAATAATCCAATAAACAACAAATTTGTTTCATTCACTTTACCACCTGAACTTTTTATTACTATTCAACTCCCTTATGACCGTAACCTGACTAATGTTGAAATTACTGAAGAATTCCGTTGGGAAATATCCCAGCTATTCCCTTACTTACCTGCTGAAGAATTAGCACTCAAATTTTATGAAATTGGGGGAAATATTCTTCACGGGAAAAATAATGCGCTGGTAGTTGCGCTGAATAAAAAATACCTGCTTCTATTAAAAAATTTCTGCACAAAAAATAATCTTACTCCCCGACTGGTTGATAATGCATCAATTGCAGCAAATGGGTTCATAAATAACCATTTTCCCGTTCGAAATTCAGTAACTGTAAACATTTATAATTCAAAATTTTCAATAACTCTATTTTTAAATGTTACTTCCAAACCAGCCTATGTAAAAGTATTTCAAAAATCAAAGAACGAATTAATGAATTCACTTGCCAGGGAATTTTCCTTGGAAAAAATAAGAGACATACTTAATGAAACATCTAAATACTCATTCATATCGGGTGATGACATTAGTGATGAATTTCTTTCTGAAATAAGACAAATAACCAGGCTAGATTTTATGAAGTTCAATCCTTTTGAAATTATAAAGCTTAAATCTGATTTCCAGAATTCAGGAATATCCCAAGAGCAATACTGTACTCTCACTGCTGCAACAGGAATTGCTTCCCGATTCAGTTAAATAAAATCGAAATAACAGAATGCGACTCAGAATCACTTCAGGATACTTAAAGGGTAGATTTATAAATGTTCCAAAATCTGATTTGATAAGACCAACTACTGAGAGAGTCCGCCAAACAATATTTAATATTCTTAGTAACAAGTTTTTATTTGAAGGAATAAAAGTACTTGATCTGTATGCAGGCTCTGGTGCGCTTGGCTTTGAATGTCTCAGCAGAGGCGCAAGAGAAATTCATTTTGTTGAGAAAAATCAAGTGATTTATAAGAATCTTGAAGAGAACATAAAATTGTTAGACGCAGTCAATAGTTGTAAAATTTATAAAATGCCGGTATTAAAATTTTCATCACTGAAAGATAATTTGGAATATGACCTGGTATTAGCCGATCCTCCATTCTTTAAGGATGATATTTATAATGTAGTTGAAAATGTTTTAAGGTATAAATACCTTAGCACCAAGAGTTTAATGATCATAGAAAGATCAATTCAGACTAAAGAAAAAGATATTGAGAATTTTATGGTTGAACCATTCAAAATAATCGGAGATGCTTGTCTATACGAAATAACATATCAAAATTAATTTTATTTGTTCTATTCATAACTCCTTTTACATCTGCTCAAACATTCCAAAGAAAAATAAATCTGATTCCTGTAAGTGATCCTTCGGGATTGTTAAAAAATATTTTCTCAGGTGGGCATAATAACTTTGAACATCAGTTCATTGATATAGATGGAGATGATGACCTTGATATTTTTTATCTGGATAGTGACCAGACTTTTGGCTGGTTTAAAAACACCGGTACTAAATTCAATCCAGATTTTGAATATTCATTAACAATGCCGCCCGGTCTACATATTTCAAATTGGTTTTATTTTGTAGACATAGATTCAGATGGTGATCTCGATTATTTTACAGGCAATGTTGACCAGATATCATTTTATGAAAATGATGGTACTGTAACTTCTCCAACATTTATTCTTTCCCAGGATACCGTTAAGGATGATCAGGGTTTACCTATCTACAGTGAATTCAGCAGTAACCCAATTTTTGTAGATATAGACGATGACGGCGATTTCGATTTTATCAGTGGAAACTCGGCAGGTTCACTTAGATTCTATGAGAACATTGGCACAGCGCAAAATTTCAATTATAAATTTATAACTGATGTTTGGCAAAACATATTAATAATTGGCGGAAGACCGGAAGATCAATTGCATGGTGCCAGTTCTATCGATTTTGTTGATATTGATGGTGATGCTGATCTTGATTTATTCTGGGGAGATTTCTTCAGCAAAAGTCTTTATGTAATTGAGAACCAGGGAACGCCTTCTAATCCGGACATGCACAGGATCTCGGATATTTACCCGATCAACTCCGATAGTATTTACACAAGTGGATTTAACATGCCCAGGTTTGCAGACATTGATGGTGATAGTGATTATGATTTATTTGTATCGGTGTTGTATGATCCAACTGTACGTCAATCATTAATGTATTTAAAGAACAACGGAACTGCTCAGGCAGCAAATCATAATCTAATAACAAATGACTTTTTGAAAACACTTGATGTAGGTAATAACAGTGCACCTGTATTTATTGATATTGATAATGATAACGATTTAGACTTATTTATCGGATCGCTTAATAACCCAATCGGTTCAATTCACTTTCTTGAAAATACTGGTAGTCATTCTGATCCGGTTTTTTATTATCAGGATTCAACATTTTTCGATATAACTAGTGATCTTAGTGTTTCCCCCGCTTTTGGGGATTTAGACGATGATGGAGATTTCGATCTTATAGTAGGAAAATTCAATGGCAAGCTTGATATTTATTTGAATACCGGCACACCAAATTCTCCTTTCTTTTCAAACGGCGCACCTTTACTAAATAATATTGGTGAAGAAATTGACATCGGTTCTTCAGCAACTCCTTTCTTATTAGATATGGATAATGATATTGATCTTGATCTAATAATTGGTGGCTTCAACGGAAAGTTTAATTTGTATGAAAATACAGGTAATGTCAGTTTCTTCCAGTTTACGCTAAACAGCTTATATTTTGAAAGTTTAGATATCGGCGATAATAGCACACCATTTATTGTGGATTATAATAAGGATGATGTATTTGATCTTTTTTCAGGGAACAGAAATGGTGAGTCTTTTTATTTCAGAAACGATGGCAGTAATTCAGCACCAATCTGGACTGAAATTACAAATAATTTCATTTCGGATGATTTTGGAGCATATACTTTTCCTTGTTTTGTGGACTTGGATGCTGATACTGATCTGGATTTATTTCTTGGAAATGTCAAAGGAGGGTTATATTTTTACAACAATTCTGAAATATCAACTGTTGCTGAAAGGAATGTAACTCTAGTTAACAATTTTGAAATTACAGCATTTCCTAATCCTTTCAATCCTTTAACTCAAATCAAAATAGAACTTTCGGAAGCACAAGATTTAACAATAGAGATATTCAATTTGTTAGGTGAAAAAGTAAAATCGTTATTTAGCGGATACATTCCGGCAGGAACTAATTCATTCTACTGGGATGCTAAAGATAACGCAGGCATAATTCTTCCTTCTGGAGCCTACTTTATACTCGCTCACACAGATCAAAATCAAAAAGTTATCAAAGTAGCTTTTCTTAAATAAATAAAGTAATAAATATTATGAAAAACTTTTTCTTATTGGTTTTTTCTATCCTCACTTTCATGTCATTATTGAATTATGGTCAAAACGTAGATTTGCTGGGCTCTCTAAACCCTCATCCGAATCTTGGGTATACAGATATATGGGGTTACGCAGCTAATGGGCGTGAGTATGCCCTAATGGGTATAACCGGTGGTACATCCATAATTGATGTTACCGATCCTTCCAACCCGGTTGAAGTTGATGTTATCCCAGGACCGCTTGCACCGCCGTACGAATGGAGAGATATTAAAACTCATTTAAATTATGCATATGTCATCAGTGAAGGTTCTGGTCCAGGTTCAGGATTGCAAGTAGTTGATCTTTCTTTCTTGCCTGACAGTGCTTCTTTAGTTTTTACTTTCAACAATACTTTTACATCTGCTCATAATGTATTTATCGCAGATGGATATGCTTATGTGGTAGGAACAAGTTTGGGCGGAATGCACATAATTGATCTTACAGTTCCCTCAAATCCTGTACAAACAGCTTACTACTCTACTAGTGGATATATTCACGATGTTTACGTGTGGAATGACACGGCATATGTTTCTTCAGCGAATACCTACGATATTGTGGATGTTTCTAATAAGTTTAGTCCACAATTGGTTAGCGCAAGCGCAGCTTTACCTGGAATTTATGCACACAGCGGCTGGCTGACGGAAGATAAAAGATATTTTGTTGCTTGTGAGGAATTTAATGTCAGGGATATTATCATATGGGATTTACAGGATCGTTCAACCTGGGATCTGGTTGTTCCATCCTGGCAAATGTCTGGCACCTCACCTGTTCACAATATTTTCGTTCTCGGAGATTATGCTCATATTTCTTACTACAAAGATGGCTATGTAGTTCTGGATATTTCTAATCCTGAAAATCCACTGTTTGCCGGTCAATATGATACATATCCTTCTTCTGGTGGTGGAACATACAACGGCGCCTGGGGTGTTTATCCTTATCTGCCTTCGGGCAATATAATTATCAGCGATATGGTAACCGGTCTTTATGTTTGTAAATTTAATCCCCCGGTAACTTCAATAGTTGGTGATAATAAAATTCCAGATAATTTTATTCTTGAGCAAAATTATCCAAACCCGTTTAATCCAGATACTAAAATAAAATTTCAGATTAATGAAAATAGTTTCATAACACTTAAAGTATATGATATTCTTGGCAACGAAGTTACTTCACTGGTTAATGAAGAAAAACCTGAGGGGATTTATGAAGTAACATTCAACGCAGATAATCTTCCTTCGGGAATATATCTTGCAAGGTTAACTGGTGGCAGTAAAACCAGTATAATTAAAATGAGTTTACTTAAATAAAATTTGAGAGGAAAAAATGATTAAAAAAATATTTTCATTCATTTTGTTTTTTACGGCATTTATATTTTCGCAAACCAATGTTGACCTGTTAAGTAATTTAAATCAGTACCCTTCGCAAGGATATAACGATATCTGGGGTTATGTAGATGGAAGCGGAATTGAATATGCACTTCTTGGATGCGGACACGGAACTTCTATTGTTAGAGTTGATAATCCTTCTCAACCTCAGGAAGTTGCTTTTATTCCGGGACCTTCTTCAATCTGGCGTGATATTAAAACCCATGGTACTTATGCATACATAGTAACCGAAGGAACAAGCACAGGCAGAGGTCTTCAGATTGTTGATCTTTCACAGCTTCCTACCACAGCAACACTTGTAAATACAATTGAGACCTGGTTTACACGTGCGCACAATATTTTTATCGATAATGGGTTTGCCTATGTCATTGGAACCAACAACGGTGGTGGAATGCATATACTTGATTTATCCAATCCAATTAATCCTACCAGAACTAATTATTACACGGCGAGCAATTACATACATGATGTCTACGTTTGGAACGATACAGTAGTAGCGGCTGCGGAAGACTCATACGATTTGATTAATGTATCCGATAAAAATAATCCTCAGCTAATTTCAGTCAGTGCGTCACTTCCAGGCATTTACGCACACAGTGGTTGGATGACAGAGGATAAAAGGTATTTCTTTGGAACTGAGGAATTTAACCAGATTGATATAACAGTCTGGGATCTGTTAGATAGAACCACCTGGGATCTGATTGTTCCATCTTGGGAAATGCCGACAAATTCTACAGTCCACAATTTATTCATTAAAGGTGATTACGCTCATATTTCATATTATAGTGATGGTTATGTTGTTCTTGATATTTCTAATCCGCTAAATCCAATTTTTGCAGGACAATACGATACTCCAAATATGTGGGGATGTTACCCATTTCTGCCATCAGGAAGAACCATCTGCTCTGATATTAATACAGGATTATATGTACTGCAATTCAATGGGACAATTCCGGTTGAAATTACTACATTTTCTGGGAGAACGATTGGGAATTCAGTTACACTCGATTGGAAAACCTCAACCGAAAAAAATAATCAGGGTTTTGAGATTCAAAGAAAAGATAAAAATGAATTTCGTACAATTGGATTTGTTGAGGGCAATGGAACTACAACCGAACAGCAGCAATATACCTATGTTGATAAAGACCTGGACAACGGAGTTTATGAATACAGATTAAAGCAAGTAGATTTTGATGGAAGTTTTTCTTATTCAGATATAGTAGAAGTAGAATTACAAAACGTAACCTCATTTGAATTGAAACAGAATTATCCTAATCCTTTTAATCCTTCTACGAAGATAAAATTTTATATTCCTGAAAATGATTTTGTAAATCTCTCAGTTTATAATCTTGTTGGAGAAATGGTTGGCGAATTAGTAAATGAATCTCTAACCGCAGGGGAATACAACGTAATCTTTGAAGGCACTGATTTTCCTTCAGGAATTTATATCGCACAAATCTCAGCAGGAAACTACAATCAATCTATAAAAATGACGTTACTTAAATAAGGGAAAATATATGCGTTCTGTTTATTCGCTTTTGACATTTTTAATATTTACTCTTTTTCTTTTTTACGCATGTAATGAAGAAACAATAATTCCTATACCAATTGTTGACGATATCAATAACGGATTTCAGTCTAAAGCGGTTGCAGAAATTTTTGCAAAGAATTGTGCAACATCCGGATGTCATTCAGGCGGCACACCTTCAAGCGGATTATCTTTAAATAAATTTTCTGAATTGATAAAAGGAAGCTCCAATCGTTCTGGCGGTACGGTACCCAATTACGGTGGTGATGTGGTAATTCCTTTCAGACTTCAGGAAAGTCTGCTGTACCAAATGATGA
>JBATIA010000472.1:0-5027 GCA_049667415.1 Ignavibacteriaceae bacterium | reverse complement strand
GTATCAATTTGTCAATTAATAATTGAAAGCTTGCTTCCCATCCAAAAAATTTTATCACCTACTTTAACATTATGCCTGTCACAAAAACCTGCATTTACTTCAAGTACATATTGAGCCGGTTCTGAGGATGGATAACTCTGTTCCGAGAGCGGTGTGGTGTTTTTATGAATTGTAACAATCTCTTTATTGCTGTTGATGAAAAGTATATCAAGAGAAAATAGTGTGTTCAACATCCAGAACGATTGATATTTTTCAACCGGAAAAATAAAAAGCATACCCTGCATTTCTTCCATACTTTCCCTGTTCATAAGCCCAAGCTGTCTTTCGTAATCATTATCTGCAATCTCGATATCAATTTTGATTATGGGATTTCCCGTTGTATCCGTAAAGGTTAGTTCACCTTCCTTTTTAAACTTGTAATAAGTCATATCGTGGTGCTCATCATCGCAGTTATTAAAAATGAAAAAAATGGCGATGATTAATACAATTGTTGCTAATCCGATTTTCACAATTAAAGGTTTTAGACTTTTTTTTTGTTGTTCAGTTTTTCCCTGTTTCTTTTTTCTATTCTTTTGACCCATCTTATAAATTCCGATATTTGCAGAGGCTAATATAGTTAATAGCATTATAAATTTTAGTTCTGGAACAAAAGTATGAGCATAGACAAACCCGCTATTTTAAGCAGGCAGGAAATAAAGCTAAACGACTCGCAGAATAAAATGATTGCCAGCGGATGGGGAAACGATGTACTCACTAATACTATAACTGAGAAAATCACCTATCTTTCTGAACTGCCTGACAGCAAGGCAAGTGGTCTGAAAGTAAAGGGTTACATTTCTTATCCGGTTGATAAAACAAAAAAATACCCATGTGTCATTTGGAACCGTGGAGGCATTGGAAACAAAGGTGCTATTGATTCATTCACGGCGAGAGGTTTATTCGGACAGATTGCAAGCTGGGGTTATGTTGTGTTTGCAACTCAATACCGTGGCAACGACGGTGGAGAAGGTAAAGATGAATTTGGTGGTGAGGATGTAAATGATGTTTTAAACCTAATTCCTTTAGCCGATGAAATCGAAAATGCCGACATAACAAAATGGGGAATTGAAGGATGGAGCCGCGGAGGGATGATGACTTATCTTGCACTTACCAAATCCGATAATCTTTTCTATCCTTCCGAAGGATTTAAGTGTGCGATTGTAAATGGTGGAATTGCAAACTTACGATGCAGTTCGGATGAAAGTCCATTTATGAGGAGGTTGTATGAAGTTACTCTCGGTAAGTATAAGGAAAGAGAGTTTTATGAAAAATGTGAAAGCCGCTCGATTGTAAAATTCCCTGAGAAGCTTCCTAAAAACACACCGATATTAATTATTCACGGAACTAATGATGAAAGGGTTTTACCGCACGACTCGCTAGATCTTTCTTATAAGCTTCTTGAATTAAAAATTCCTTTCAGATTAGTGATGCTTGAAGGTGGAGACCACTTTATGAAAAAACACCGCAAAGAGGTTGATGAGATGAGAAGAAAGTGGTTTGAGAAGTTTCTTGGTTAAAGTTTAAGTGTAAGCCAAAGTTAATGTTAGATATTCATTCACTTAATCTTTAACTAACTTTACTTCTTGTAAACATCCTTTCGATGTTTTACTCGGAAGATTAGAATCTTTTGTGATTTATCATCGATTTCAAATAGTACCCGGTACTTTCCTGAACGAATACGATAACCTTCTTCATTCGTTAGTTTTTGAATCCCTATCGGACGGGGATCATCACTCAATTTTTTAATATGCGAAAGTAATCGTTTGACTTCTAGAACTGGCAGGCGATCAAGATCTTTAGTAGCAGGAGGTTTTATTAATATTTTATATGCCACGTTTTGTAAGATATTGTTCAATTGTCATACTTTTGCCACGCACTTTCTTTGCTTTTTCCAGATCAGAAATGTCTTCAAGCAACTCAAGCGTTTCACTCATTACAGGATTCTTCTTTAACTTCTCCCAATCAGAAGTGCTAATTTTAACCTGCTTTTTTGTTTTTGAAATTGTCATTCTTTAATAGTACTCCTTTTGATTAATCTATTTTCAAAACTAAAATTAAACTCAAATTATCGGATTATCAAATCAAAGTTAACTAGATGAAAAATTTTGAAAATATTCCTCTCCCCTTTGGGGAGAGGTAAGGAGAGGGGCCTTTATCTTATCAAAACCATCTTCTTAGTATTAATAAAACTTCCTGCCTTAAGCTGGTAGAAATAAACTCCGCTTGGCAGGTTTACTGCATTCCACGTTAACTCATAAGTGCCTGCTGGTTTTTCTTCGTTAACTAAAGTTTCTATTTCATTACCAAGTATATCAAAAACTTTAATTACCAAATTGGATGTTTGTGGAATTGAGTATTTGATTTTTGTTGATGGGTTGAATGGATTAGGATAATTATTTAAAAGCAAAAACTCTGTTGGTTGAATAGTTACTTTTTCAACTGAAACTGGTTCGAAGGGAGATGTTGCAAGACCAATCTCCCAGTTAGAGACATTCGAACCGGCATAATACATCTTAAGAGTATCAGAATCCATTAGCACAGTACCAAGAATAGTGCGACTTCCATCCCATTGACCTGGAGTTGGCTGTAGTACCGGACTAGAAACGTGTTTATTCCAGTTGTGGATACCGTCAGATGATGTTGCTAATCCTACTTTGTCTGATTAATACAAATTATTCTGCCCGGTGTAAAACATATAATATAAGTTGTCTATGTATAATATCTCTGGTCCATATACTACTCGATCCCACTGACCGATTGTTCCAGATAATAAAACAGGATTATTCAAAGTATCTTTTTGCCAGTTTATTCCATCTGGTGAAGTAGCATAACCAAAAGCTGTTTCTGAAGCCCCTGCTGCACTTCCGCTATACCACATTTTGTAACCGTTTGAATCAGGTATAACAAATGGATGGGATACGGCTGCTGATTCCCAAGAGGCTGTGCCAGCTAATAAAACAGGATTATTCAAAGTATCTTTTTGCCATTCTATTCCATCTGTTGAAGTAGCATAACCAATTTTGGTTAAGAGCGCAGTCGTTTCGATTCCTGCATACCACATTTTATACTGTCCATTCTCTCTTATAACGAGAGGATCAAAAACCATATAAGCATCCCAGCTCCCGGGAGTTGAAGTAAGAACTGGATTTGAGGTATGAACATTCCAGGAAATTCCATCATCAGACCAGGCATAACCGATATTATAAGGAAAAGAAGCCTGAGCACCAGCGGTAAACCACATTTCATATCTGGAAGAATCTGGATTGTATAAAACGGAGCACATACTTAAGTATGCATACCAGGTACCGGGTTGTCCCGTAAAAATGGGGTTCCCCGGATATTTTGTCCAATTAACTTGGGGAAAACATATCTGTGCCAGAAGCAAAAGGAAAAACAAAGTTAGAAGAAAAGATTTCATAGCGAGCCTCCTATTAGAAGTTGAAAAAGTTATTTCCAAAACTTCTACTTCGGGAGAGTATTCGGGATGATATCCTTGGGTAATTACAAAATCAAATTGCTATTATCTAAACTCTGAAAATCTAACACTCTCGGAGTAGAGAAAAATTTCTTGTGGAAACTTTAGCTAATTCCTATTCAAAGTCAAAAAGAATCGATTTGTATTTAGCAAATAAAAAAGGCGACTTAGTGATTCGCCAGTGCAAAAAGCTTTGATTTTATCCTACAAAATAAACTTACTTAAATCCCTGTCTTTTACAATCTTATCAAGCTTCTCTTTTACAAACTCCGCAGTTATGTTCAGGGTTTCGGTTGGAATTTTGTCAGGTACATCAAAAAGTATTTCATCCAGCAAAGTTGTAAGAATTGTGTGAAGTCTTCTTGCACCAATATTTTCAACTGCTTCGTTAACTTCTGTAGCAATTCGAGCTATCTCTCTTATTCCATCTTCTGTAAAATTTAACTTAACACCTTCTGTTTCCAGTAAAGCAGAATATTGTTTTAGCAAAGCATTCTGCGGAGTTGTTAATATCAATACAAAATCTTCTTCAGTTAAACTCTTAAGTTCAACGCGTATTGGAAATCTTCCCTGCAATTCGGGAATCAGATCAGAAGGCTTGGCAATGTGAAATGCACCCGATGCGATGAAGAGTACGTGATCGGTTCTTACAACTCCGTACTTTGTATTAACATTTGTTCCTTCAACAATCGGAAGAAGATCTCTCTGTACACCTTCACGTGAAACATCCGGTCCGTGCCCTTTGCCTCCACTGCTGGCGACTTTGTCAATCTCATCAATAAAAATGATTCCTGATTCTTCAACTCTCCGTATAGCCTCACGTTGCACAGCTTCCATATCAATAAGCTTTTGTGCTTCCTCCTGCGCCAGGATCTGTCTTGCCTCAGCAATTGTAGTTTTTCTTTTTTTCTTTTTCTTTGGCATCATATTGCCAACAATTTCCTGGATATTAATTCCCATATCGTCCATGCCAAAAGGACCCATTACCTGCATACCTATTGCCGGTGGTGCCTGGGAATCAAACTCGATCAGCTTTTCATTCAATTCACCATTTTTCAATTTCGTCTTCATCCATTCGCGGGTTTTCCTATTCTGGTATTCCTCTGAATTAACTTCTTCAGCGTTTTGCTCTAAGGTAGTTTGTGTCTGCACCTGTACCGGTTGAGCCGGTTGATGAGGTTTACGAATTGGCGGAATTAGTATATCAAGAATCCTTTCCTCCGCCAGATGCTCGGCTTTGGATTGAACTTCTTTTGTCTTCTCGGTTTTCACCATACTAACAGCAAAATCCGTAAGATCACGCACCATTGATTCAACATCTCTTCCAACATATCCGACTTCTGTAAACTTTGAAGCCTCAACTTTTACAAATGGTGCTGCCGCAAGTTTAGCAAGTCTGCGAGATATTTCTGTTTTACCAACTCCTGTAGGCCCGATTAAAATAATATTATTCGGAAGTATTTCTTCTCGCAGGATATCTTCTATTTGCTGTCTACGCCATCTGTTACGCAAT
>JBATIA010000471.1:0-1675 GCA_049667415.1 Ignavibacteriaceae bacterium | reverse complement strand
CACGTGAACAGCTTGATCTTGGTTTCAGAGAAAAAGGAATGGCTGGAAGAACTGATGTCCCAAGACTTCGAATGTATTGTTCCGAGCACGCTCATTCATCAATTGAAAAGGGAGCACTTACACTAGGAATTGGTTTGGAAGGAATAAAGAAAATTCCTGCAAACAATAAATTTGAGATGATGTCAACAATACTTGAAGAAGCAATAAAAGAAGATATTAAAAACGGCTGGAAACCTTTCTGTGTAGTTGCTACAGTTGGTACGACTTCCTCAACCAGCATTGATCCAGTTGAAGAGATTGCAAAAATCTGTGAGGGTTATAAACTCTGGCTCCACATTGATGCAGCCTATGCCGGAGTTACTGCGATGATTCCCGAAATGAAATGGATCACAAAAAGTTGGGAGAGTGCTGATTCAATTGTCATCAATCCGCACAAATGGATGTTCACTCCAATGGATTTAAGCGTTTACTATACACGAAAACCGGAAGTGCTTAAGCAGGCTTTCAGTCTTGTGCCGGAATATCTAAAAACCAAACAGGATGATGAAGTTGAAAATTTAATGGATTATGGAATACAGCTCGGGAGAAGATTCCGCTCACTTAAGCTTTGGTTTATTATCAGATATTTTGGCGTGGAAGGATTAGCCTTAAGAATTAAAGCTCACATTGATCTCGCTCAGGAATTTGCCAAGTGGGTTGATAATGAAAAAGATTTTGAACTAATGGCTCCGGTTCCTTTCTCGACCATTTGTTTCAGATATAATCCCGGCAATAAAACAGAAGAAGAACTAAATGTGCTTAACGAAAAACTTCTTGACAAAATAAATTCTTCGGGCAAGCTGTTTCTCTCACATACAAAACTCAACGGAAAATTTGTAATGAGATTGACCATCGGAAGCATAAGACACGAAAGAAGACACATAGCAGAGGCCTGGGAACTGATAAAAGAAAATGCCGAGAAGTTAAAATAAAAAACCCCGGGTCATCACTCCGGGGTATCTTCATCATCCACATAGGGGGCTATTTAGTTGGAGGGAGTAAGACCGTGTCAATAACATGAATAATTCCATTAGATGCCTGCACATCTGCACCGGTAACCTGGGAATCGTTAATCATAACTTTACTATCAACTGTCTTAATCTTGATATCTGAACCACTAAGAGTAGTTGCTTTATCTAGCTTAACTACATCCTTCGATGTAACATTTCCTGAAACTACATGGTACAGTAATACATTCTTCAAAGCATCTTTATCTTTTAGCAGATTGTCAAGAGCACCTTCAGGAAGTTTTTTGAAAGCTTCATCAGTTGGCGCAAAAACAGTAAAAGGACCTTCGCCCTTTAAAGCATCTACTAAACCAGCTTCAGTTAGAGCAGTAGCCAAAGTTGTAAAATTACCAGCACTAATTGCTGTCTGAACGATATCGTTTTTCACTGCTTTTGATACCACTTTTGTATCCATTTGAGCAAATACAGAGACCGATGTGAAAACGAACATAGCAACCAAGATAATGATTTGATTTTTCATCCTTTTTCTCCTTTTTTATGATTTGTTTAAGTAATCTTCTAATCTATAACAGATGGGTTGAGCGGAGAGTTCCCTGAAGGATGATTATTTTAATTATTCCTTTTTCCCCTGACAGCGAAGGCTAAAATTTAGCTTTTCTTAATCTTCC
>JBATIA010000470.1:0-1613 GCA_049667415.1 Ignavibacteriaceae bacterium | reverse complement strand
AAGTAAATACTGTGTTATATACTGGTTTCACAAATAATCGTGACAGAAGAGTATATGAACACATAGAAAAAATAATTGAAGGTTTTACAAAAAAGTACAATATAAATAAACTAGTTTATTACGAAATATTTAGTGATGCCAGAAATGCTATTATCCGAGAAAAACAAATAAAAGCAGGTTCGAGAAAAAAGAAGTTAGATTTAATTAATAGTATGAACCCGGAATGGAAAGATTTATATCCAGAAATAATTTGAGATTCCTTCGCTTCGCTCGGAATGACAATATTATATTATTAATTCTTTAAGCTATGGAATAATTGTTAAACAAAAATTTTATGAAACAGTTATTAACATTTATCAAAAAAGAATTTCATCACATCCTCCGTGATAAAAGATCGATGCTTGTACTCTTAGGTTTACCAATTGTACAGTTATTAATATTTGGATTTGCAATTACAACTGAAACCCGTAACTGCAACATTGCAATTTTAGACAACTCCAAAGATGAAGCAACGCAAAACATAATAACACGAATTGAAAACAGCACATACTTTGATATTGACAGAACACTCTCACGAAATGACCAGGCTGATGAAGCATTTAAAACAGGAAGAATAAAATTAGCAATCGTTTTCCAACCAAATTTTCAAAACGATCTTTTGCATACAAACAAAACGCAAATGCAAATAATAACCGATGCTTCTGATCCTAATCAAGCAACCACTTTGGCTAATTATGTAAGTGCGATCGTAATGCAGTATCAACAGGAACTAAATCAAAACAAGGATTTGCCATACACAATAAATACAGAGATAAGAATGCTTTACAATCCACAGTTAAAAGGCGAGTATTCTTCTGTGCCTGGTGTAATGGGCATGATTCTACTGCTAATCTCTGCAATGATGACGTCAATTTCGATAGTAAAAGAAAAAGAAATAGGAACTATGGAAGTTCTTCTCGTCTCCCCGATGAAACCTTCGGTAGTTATTGCAAGTAAAGTTATTCCTTACTTTATAGTTTCACTCATTAACGTAATAACAATTTTACTAATTAGTAATTTCGTCTTTGAAATACCAATTCAGGGAAGCTTTCTACTTTTAAGTTTAATAACAATCATGTACATAATATGTGCATTAGCATTGGGGATTTTAATATCCACTGTAACAAGTTCTCAGCAGGCTGCTATGATAATTTCCTTATTAGGTTTGATGCTGCCGGTAGTTATGCTCAGCGGGTATGCTTTCCCTGTAGCAAATATGCCATGGATATTACAGATCATATCTAATCTCGTTCCGGCAAAATGGTATATCATTATGGTTAAAGATGTAATGATAAAAGGAATTGGTCTATCCGAAATTTGGAACGAGCTGTTAATAATTCTTGGTATGACTACGTTCTTTTTAGTAGTCAGCATAAAACGATTTAAGGTCAGGCTGCAATGAGGACTTTACTTTTTTTATTAAGAAAAGAGTTTTTACAAATATCGCGGAATAAACTTATTCTAAGAATGATATTTGCATTACCTGTTGTTCAATTAATTATTCTGCCAAACGCAGCTAATTATGAGATGAAAAATATTAATATGTCTATTGTTGATCACGATCATTCTGAATA
>JBATIA010000469.1:0-4151 GCA_049667415.1 Ignavibacteriaceae bacterium | reverse complement strand
GATGTGAAGAGGAAACTCCGAATGAACCACCATCCCAGGATTATCTTGATTACTATCCTGGTGGTATTGGCTCAACGTTTAAGTATTCTGTAGTTGAAAAAGACTCTGCTGGTAATCTGGTTCAAAGCGGATCAAGAAATATCCTTTACTCCGGGACATATCTTTATAATGGTATAAACTATACAACTCAGGATGACTCGTTGGACTTCGGCAGCCAAAGTTCTGTAAATACATTTCTCTTTCGAAAAACTGAGACAGCAATTTTTTATGCAATTGATACCAACCAGATCGCACTATTAATTCCAGACACTTTAAAACAATTTGTTACTTTAAGAGATGAAATGCAGCTGCTCTTTTATCCATTAACAACAGGCAGCACGTGGAGTTTGTACCGCATTACTGCTCAGATTCAGTCTGGAATTGAAGTGAAGATTCTGGATATAATTGCAAGCTTTGAAAGTTCTGAGCAGATAAATCTTAATTTGACATCCGGAACGATCAATGTGAGTGCTCAGAAAGTTAAATACACTCTGGAACTTTATAGTGATATTGGATCCGAACCACAGAGATACACCGCTCATATGTGGTTTGCCGAAAAAATTGGGTTGGTAAAATATGAAGGAACCCAGTTTATTATCGATTTGGGTGGTGGGGGAATTACTTTTGAACCTTCTCCTAATATTCTTACTCAGGAATTAATTGAATACGCTATCAAGTAATTACTTTTCTGCTATGACAACCTGAACAATCCCAAAAGTTAACTTATATTTTGCAACAGATTTAAATCCTACTACTTTCAACAAATCAGGAAGAACAATCTTTTCATCAAACTCTTGAACAGAGTCAGGTAAGTACTTATAAGCACTTTTATTTTTTGAAACTATGCCTCCCACGAATGGGAGTATTTTCTTAAAATAAAATTTGTAAAGGCTTTTGAAAACTTTATTCTCGGGCATCTGGAATTCAATTATGGTCGCTTTGCCTCCAGCCTTTAAAACCCGATGGAAAGATTTAAATCCTTCTTTTATATCGTAAAAGTTACGGACACCAAACGCAACTGAAATATTTGTGAAGGAATTATCTTTGAAAGGCATCTGTTCTGCGGTTGATTGGACAACTTTCTTATCAATCCAATCTCTTTTTTGTTTGAAAAGTCCAAGCATATTGTAAGAAAAGTCCGCACCAACAATTATTCGTACTCCTTGTTTATAAGCTTCAATTGCTACATCACCGGTACCGCACGCAACATCAAGCAGAATACTATGGCTTCCAACTTTAGTTAGCAGTAAAGCTTTCCTTCGCCAGTATTTATCAACACCAAAGCTTAGAAGATGATTAAGAAAATCATACCTATCAGCAATCGAATCAAAAATGGCTTTAACAGTTTGTTTCTTCTCCATCTGTCTTTACACTTTCATGCATTCATGCATCCATGCAGCCCTGCTTTCTGAAGTTGAATGTAACCCATTTGCATGAATGCATGTTTGAATGGCTTCAGGGAATGATTCATTATCGTTTTAAAACTTTCCGTACTCAAACTCAGGCTTACCGATTTTTCTTCTCCACCAATTAAAGATGTATTTACCTGTCCAGACAGCAAAAATCATAAACAACAATCCGCCGATGAGATCTATTACGTAATGATACCAAAGGTAAACGGTAGAAAAGATGAGAAGTGTACCAATAGGAACGAAAAAATATCTTGATCTGCTTTTGAGCCGAACCGCAAGGTACATTACAATAAGTGTTATCATTGTATGACCGCTCGGAAAAATATCCCGCTGAACAACATCGGCGGGATTCAGTGTACCGGCAGGAATTGATTCGCCTGAGTTGACAATTTCACGCAGGAAATTCGTTAGAAAAAGTCCGGGCAAATCCTGGTTTATCGTTTCAAAATTATGAAGAGTAAACCTCGGACCAATTCCCGGCCATATAAAGTAACCGAGGTAAGAAAGGTAAAATCCATAGATAACTATGAAAACTGCGAAATCCATTGCTACGTATCTTTTTTTTCTAAGCAAAAACAGTCCAAGAAGTATTGGCAACAGGTAGAACATTCCATAAACTATCTGCAGTATTTCAGTTAATAAAGGAGTTGATATCTGTGAAAGCAAATGAGTTGGATCAGTTCCGAAAATCCATCTGTCAATCAGAATAAACATTTCATCATGATCAAAAACCCTTATTGGCTTTATCATAAAATAAAGTTCTTTAAAGGTAATCAGTACAACCGGAACAATGTACCAGTAATGTACTGCATTCCAGAATTCGTTGTCATACTTCGACTCCATATAAGCCAGTATGAAACCGATGATGATTATAAAGAGGTTTACAAGTGTCCAGATCAACCAGGTTTCAATACGATCCCGGTAGATTATATTAATAACCGAGAGGATGATGTAGAAGGCAATTACAACAAGGTCAAATGCTTTAAGGTGCTTTACTAGATTCTTGAGCTTATCCATTCGAAATTTTTTGCGAATTACTTTCGGGTGAAACCTGGAGAAATATTCAAAACGTACTTCGCAAGCATCGTAAAATCATCGACACTCAGATTTTCCGCGCGAAGCGACAGGTCAATGCCCGAATTTGAAAAATCAATTTCGTGAAATATACTATTACTGAAGGAATTTTTTATAGTTTTTCTTCTGTTTCCGAAGGCAGCTTTCACAATTGCTATAAATAATTTCTGTTCTTCTTCCGGTACAGCAATTTTTTTAAAATGGATATGAACTAATGCTGAGAACACTTTCGGTTTTGGGAAGAAAACATTTGGCGAAATTTTGAAGCACAGTTTAGTTTCAGTAAAATATTTTAGGACTACTGCAAGAATTCCGTAATCTTTTACACCTTTATTTGCTGTCATTCGTTTTGCAACCTCAAGCTGGACCATAAAAACAGCATCTTTTACCAGCTTGTTATTTTCAATCAGTTTGAAAAGAATCGGTGAAGTGATATTGTATGGAATGTTTCCAGCGACTCGAAGTTTTTTCTCTCGTGAAGTTAGTTTGGATAAATCCGTATTCAGAAAATCTTCATTTATCAAATGGAGATGAGGAAAATTTTCTTTTAGTTTAGTCGTTAGTTCATTATCAATTTCAACGGCGATGAGATTTGAAACTGTTGAGAGTAATTTTTGGGTAAGTGCTCCATAACCGGGTCCGATTTCAATTATCAAATCATCTGGCTGAGGATTTATTTCCTTCACAATTTTATTTAGTATGTTTTCATCCTGCAGAAAGTTCTGCCCGAATCGTTTCTTTGCTTTGTTATGAATTTTCATTAGGTCAAAAATAAAGAAGTCTTAGTGTATCTTTGTGTTCTCTGTGCCTGTGTGGTAAAAAATATTTTAATTAACCACAGAGACACAAAGACACAGAGGCAATCAAGTATTTTTTTGATAAAACTCAATTTCTATTTAGTTTTTCAAAAACAAAATAGGATTATTCCCAGATGCACAAAGATTCAGTGATAAGTATAGATATGGGAGGGACGAAAGTCCTGGGCTGTGTTTTAAATTCGAAAGAGGGAATAATCGCCCGTGTAAAAAAGCCTACCGATCCTAATTCATCCAGAAAAAAATATGTCCACCAGCTTGCCGAAGTTGTTTATGATCTGATTGAGAAAGCTCATATAAATGAGAAAAAAATAAAAGCCGTTTGTCTAGGTGTGCCTGGTACTGTTAATACACTAACCGGAGTTATCGGAATAGCACCGAATCTAGGATTAAAAAATTTTAATATTAAAAAAATGCTCGAGGCCAAAATTCCACATCCTGTTCTCATTGAAAACGATGTGAACCTCGGTGCACTGGGAATAAAAAACTTTGGTGTCGGTAAAAAAGCAAAAAATTTGCTTGCTGTGTTTGTTGGGACTGGAATCGGCGGTGGATTAATATTTGATGGCAGGCTCTACCGCGGCTCAAACTTTGGTGCCGGAGAAATAGGGCATATGCTGGTTGAGAGGAACGGACCAAAATGCGGCTGCGGAAAGAAAGGATGCTTTGAAGCTGTTGCAAGCAGAACGGCAATTGTGAATAAGATTATCAAGGATATTAAATCGGGTAAACAAAGCAAGCTTTCAAAGTTTGTTAAATCAAAAGAGAGGATAAGAAGTAAATCACTGTCATCTGCGGTTAAGTCCGGGGA
>JBATIA010000468.1:0-13455 GCA_049667415.1 Ignavibacteriaceae bacterium | reverse complement strand
TTGCTTCCATGTTTATTGCGCTAATAAGGCGAGTATATATTCCGCGTTTCTCGATAGCATTCTGCAAGGCGAGTGCATTAATTACCGTTGCAAGCATACCCATTTGATCACCGGTTGCTCTATCAATGCCCTGTGAGCTTGCACTTAAGCCACGGTAGATATTGCCACCACCAATTACAATTCCAAGCTCAACACCTGTTTTATATGCTTTTTGAATTTCTTCGGAAAAAAATTCCAGAACATTATTATCAATACCGAAACCTTGCGAACCCATGAGAGATTCGCCGCTAAGTTTTAGTAATACTCTTTTATATTTTAAGTTCATCTCATCCTTTAAAAATTTCACAACTAAATATAAAAAAAGGTCTTAATAATATTAAGACCTCTATCCGAAAAATTATTTTTTCTCGTCACCGAGATGAAA
This sequence comes from Ignavibacteriaceae bacterium, assembly GCA_049667415.1. Classification (GTDB taxonomy): domain Bacteria; phylum Bacteroidota; class Ignavibacteria; order Ignavibacteriales; family Ignavibacteriaceae; genus IGN2. Next base: position 13,031 of record JBATIA010000468.1, on the reverse strand, counting down.
ACGATCGAACCTGGTAACCTTTGTATTTGAATTATGTTTGGAATTGAATTCTTTTAACAAATCGCTTACTGTTTTCGAATTATCCTTAATAAAAGCCTGCTCAAGAAGAACGTTTTCCTGATAAAATTTATTCAATCTGCCCATAGCTATATTTTCAAGTATTTGCTCCGGTTTACCTTCTTTTTTTGCGAGCTCTTTATAAATCTCCAATTCCTTATCCACAACTTCTTTAGGAACATCTTCTCTTTTAATGCTGATGGGGTTCATTGCAGCAACCTGCATTGCCATATCTTTACCTATCAGGGAAAGCTCATCGTTTCCATCATTAACATCTTCAAATTTTATTAGTACACCTAACTTTGAACCCATATGGATGTAGTCAACCAGTAATCCATTGTTAGCTTCCAAAATATCGAAACGTGATATCTCTATTTTTTCACCCACCTTACCGAGTACATCATTCAGCTTATTCTGGACATCTGAATTTTTGCTAAGTAGTTCTTCAACGTTTGTTGGTTTATCCTTATGAATAATATTGACAACAAAGTTTGCCAGATTAATAAAATCCTCGCTCTTTGCGACAAAATCTGTCTCGCAATTAATCTCTAAGATTGTTGCGGATTTTTTATCATCAGATATTTTTGTAACGATTAAACCTTCGTTCGCCGATTTCTCTGCTCTTTTTGCAGCAACTGAAGCGCCTTTTTTTCTTAGAATTTCTATTGCTTTTTGAACATCGCCGTTTGCTTCCTCGAGCGCTCTTTTACAATCCATCATTCCAGCGCCAGTTCTTTGTCTTAAATCATTTACTTGTGCAGCGGTTATAGCCATAATAATAACTCCAAATTAAAATTAATTTTCCGAAGCAGGTTCTTTAGACTCTGATTCTTTTTTCTCTTCAGAAATTTCTTCTTCCTTTTTTTCTCTCTTCTTTAAATGTTTTTTAGGTATTTTTTTCTCTTCATCCTGTGCTGCTTCTTCCTGATGTTCTTTTCTTGCCCGCTCTCTTTCAGCAACCTCTTCAGCTTTTTTCTCTTTGAATTTTGCCTGACCTTCAACAGCCGCATCTGCCATATGTTTAACAATAAGTTCTATGGTTTTAACAGCATCATCATTGGCAGGAACTAAGTAGTTGATATCATCTGGGTCACAGTTGGTATCGACTATGGCAAAAACCGGGATGTTTAGTCTCTTAGCTTCTTTTACAGCAATGTCTTCCTTCTTAATGTCAACAACAAAAATTGCACTTGGAAGCTTGGACATTGTTTCGACACCCTCAAGAATTTTTTTAAGCTTGTCTCGTTCGCGCGTTAGAAACAGACGTTCTTTTTTAGTGATTTTCTCAAAAGTACCGTCAGTTTCCTGCTTTTCGATATTCTGTAATCTTTTTACACTTTTTCTGATCGTAGAAAAATTAGTGAGCATTCCACCCAACCAGCGTTCGCTTACCCAATTCATTCCACATCTTTTAGCTTCCGATTCAATAACACCTTTTGCCTGCTTCTTTGTTCCGACGAAAAGAATTGAACCGCCTTGCGAAACTACATCCACCATTTCCTGGTATGCCTGATTTAAGTAACCCAAGCTTTTCTTCAGATCGATAATGTGGATACCATTCTTTTCCATGAAAATGAATGGTTTCATCTTAGGATTCCAGCGGCGGGTTAAATGTCCGAAATGTGCACCTGCTTCTATCAGGTGCGTCAACTCGATAGTTGTCATGAGTATTTCTCCTGTTTTATCTTCTACCCTCGTCTTCTTCACCTTTCATCCCGATTAATCGGGACACAGGAGGTAAATCGGAAGGTATGAATATTGGTTATTAAATTATCTCTTAGAAAACTGAAATCTTTTTCTTGCTTTAGGCTGTCCGTATTTTTTTCTTTCAACCATTCTTGGATCCCTGGTTAAAAAGCCTTCGATCTTTAAAGATGGCCTGAATTCTGGATTTGTATCGATTAAGGCTCTTGCAATTCCTAATCTTATAGCCTGCGCCTGCCCGGTAGACCCACCGCCTTTAACGTTTACATAAACATCATACTTACCACTGGTTTCTGTAACACTAAACGGTCTGGTTATATCCTCTCTGCTAACTAACAATGGAAAAGCTTTCTCAAACTCTTTACCGTTAACTGTTATTTTTCCATTACCACTTCTCATGATAACTCTAGCAACAGAAGTTTTTCTTCTACCAATATATATTCTATCAATCATTAATTCTCCGATGTTCTAAGTATTTCAGGTTTCTGCGCCTTATGTGGATGCTCTTCGCCTGCATAGACTTTGAGCTTTGCAATTAATTTATTGCCTAATCTGTTTTTGGGTAGCATACCTTTTACAGCTTCCCTGATAATGAATTCAGGTTTTTTAGCTTTCATATCTTCATATGAACGTATCTTTTGACCGCCCGGGTACATACTGTGCCAGATATATTTTTTAAGCTGTTCTCTCTTACCCGTTAACTTAATTTTGTCAGCATTTACAACTATAACAAAATCACCAGTATCCATGTTGGGTGTAAAAATCGGTTTAGTCTTTCCTCTGATAACTGAAGCCACTCTCGATGCAAGTCTTCCTAATACCTGATCTTTAGCATCAACAAGATACCACTTCCTGTCAGCATCCTCGGTCTTTATAAACCTCGTCATTCTATCCTTTTTCAAAATATAATCCTCCGTGTAACAAAATCTTTTTTTGAAGCTTGAAAAAATAAGCGGATACCCTTAAAAAGTCAAGAAAAATAAAGTGTTTATCTTTTATTGTCAATCAAAATTACCCTGAAATCTTGTTTATTTGAAGCACAGAACAAAATTAGTAATTTTGTTGCTTCAAATTCACTAATTTTTAGAGACTTAAACCGAAATGAAAATTCTTGTAACAGGGGGGTCAGGCTTTTTAGGAATAAACCTGATACGTTATCTGCATTCAAGAGGATACCAGATTAAATCATTAGATTTGGTTGAATTTGACTATCCTGATATGAATGGAAAAATTGAAACGATATTAGGAGACATCAGGGATAAAGCCACAGTTGAAAAAGCTGTTGAAGGAGTTGATATTGTTGTACATTCAGCGGCTGCACTTCCACTATATAAACCGGAGGAAATATATTCAACAGATATTGGTGGTACAAAAAATTTGCTGGAAGCTGCAGAGAAGTTTAAAGTTGGACTTTTCATCCATATCTCTTCGACAGCAGTTTACGGTATCCCGGATCATCATCCGTTGTATGAGACGGATAAGCTAGACGGAGTTGGACCGTACGGCAAATCAAAAATTAAAGCTGAAGAAGAATGCCTTAGGTCCCGGCAAAAAGGTATGTGCGTTACAATCATTCGACCTAAATCCTTTATCGGTCCGGAAAGACTAGGAGTATTTGATTTACTTTTTGATTGGGCGAAAGATGGTCACGGATTTCCGATGATAGGAAATGGAAAAAATCGTTATCAACTTTTGGACGTGGAGGACCTTTGTGAAGCAATTTATCTCTGCTGCACCCTAGAAAAAGAAAAAGTGAATGATACATTCAACATTGGAGCAAAAGAATACACAACCATGAGAGAAGACTACCAGGCGGTTCTTGATTTTGCAGGTCATGGAAAAAAAATAAAAGGACTTCCTGAAAAACCAATTATTTTAACATTGAGAGCTTTAGAAGCTTTAAAACTCTCTCCCCTTTATAAGTGGGTTTACGAGACCGCATCAAAAGATTCTTTTGTCTCGATTGAAAAAGCTGAAAAAATTCTTGGATATAAACCAAAGTATTCAAATAAAGATGCATTGATTCGAAATTATAAATGGTACATTGAACATCACGAGGAATTTAAAAACAAATCCGGCATTTCACATAGAGTTCCGTGGAAGCAGGGAATTTTGAAAATCGCTAAAGTTTTCTTTTTATAGAAGTGATATTGAAATTTTTATTTTTTATTAATTAAGGAGGCGGAAAGATGGCTCAGAAAAAAGATTATTTAAAAGAAGTAATCGAGCATATAGATATTAAAAAGCATAACGTCGTTCAGTTAGTTGATGCAATGGAAAATATGGCTTTTACTGCCCGTGATTTAAACCGTGCAGCAAGAATTTTTGATATGATGATAAAGGATAAAAACTGCGGAATAATTCTTACACTTGCCGGGAGTTTGTTCAGTGCTGGTTTAAAGAAAGTAGTTTATGATATGATTATGAATAACATGGTAGATGCTATTGTTTCAACCGGTGCGATTATAGTTGACCAGGATTTCTTTGAAGCTCTTGGTTTCAAACATTACAAAGGAACTAAGTTTGTTGATGATAATGAATTGAGAGATTTACATATTGATAGAATTTATGATACTTACATTGATGAAGATGAATTAAGAATCTGCGATGATACCTGCGCAAAGATATTCAATAGTATGGAACCGAAACCTTATTCCTCAAGAGAGTTTCTGTGGGAGTTTGGAAAATATTTGGAGCAAAACGGCGGACCAAAAGTAGATGACTCAGTAATATGGGCTGCTTATAAAAAGAATGTACCAATATTTGTTCCGGCATTCTCCGATTGCTCTGCAGGATTTGGATTTATAGTTCACCAGACTGAAAATCCTGATAATCACGTCTCAGTTGATTCTGCAAAAGATTTTCTTGAACTGACAAAAATAAAATTAGCAAGCAAAGAAACCGGTATTTTTATGATTGGTGGAGGTGTTCCTAAAAACTTTACACAGGATATTGTTGTAGCGGCTGATATTTTACAGGAAGATGCACCGATGCATAAGTATGCTATTCAAATCACTGTTGCAGATGAAAGAGATGGCGCGCTCTCCGGTTCCACACTTAAGGAAGCAAGTTCCTGGGGTAAAGTTGAAACAACCTACGAACAGATGGTATATTCCGAAGCTACTATTGCTATGCCTCTGGTTGTTGGGTATGCTTATCATAAAGGAAGCTGGAAGGAAAGAAAAGGAAAAGAGTTTCAGAAGTTGTACTCAAAGGTTGATGTAACTGTCTAAAAATATACATTTAAAATTCAAATTAAGTCACACGTAAATAGAGATCTGGTGTGACTTTTTTATGTAATTCACTAAAATCAAATTGTTTTTTGCCGTATAAAAACTGAATTTTACCTTGTATTTAGAAATTAGTTAGGATAACACAGAGTGAGAATAGTAATCGCAGGTATGGGAGATGTTGGGTATCATCTGGCAAAACAATTATCCAGTGAAGAGCACGACATTATTGCAATTGATATGGATGAGAAAAGACTCTCCTATACGGATTCAATGGCTGATATACTCACGATCAATGGCTCATCTACTAGTGTTTCAACCTTAAAACAGGCACAGGTTGAAAAAGCAGATCTATTTGTAGCAGTTACCTCTTTTGAAGAAGTAAATGTAACCAGCGCCATACTCGCAAAAAAGCTGGGCGCGAAAAAAACTATAGCAAGAATTGCTAACTCAGAATATCTCGATGATAAGGTTGATATAAATTTTTCTGAGATAGGAATAGATTTTATGATCTACCCGGAGGAATTAGCTGCAAGAGAAATGGTAAGCCTGATTCTCAGATCAGCAGCCACTGATGTTCTGGATTTTGAAGGAGGTAAACTTTCAGTTATCGGATTAAGGTTGGATAAAGATGCACCGGTTATTAGAAAAACCATTGTTGATATTGCTAAAGAGTTTGATACATTCGATTTTAGAATTGTGGCTCTTCACAGAAACTTCAGAACAATAATTCCAAAAGGCAACGACCGATTCCTACCGAACGACCAGGTATTTGTAATTACCAAACCTGAAGGTAACAGTGTTGTAATGAAGCTTGCAGGGAAAGAAGAAATTAAATTTGATAATATTATGATCCTTGGTGGAAGCAAAATCGGTCGCAGAGTTGCAGAATTGCTCGAAGATAAAATGACTGTTAAATTAATTGAGTCGGATGAGGAAAAAACTCTTAAGCTTGCAGATACTTTAGTGAGCACACTTGTTATAAAAGGTGACGGAAGGGATATAGATCTTCTTGCCCAGGAAGGAATAATAGATGTCGATGCCTTTGTTGCAGTTACCGAAGATGCAGAAACTAATATTATAACCTGCCTGATGGCAAAGCACCTTGGGGTAAAAAAAGCAATCGCACTGGTTGATAAAGTCGATTACATACCGCTCACCCAAACTATTGGTCTGGATTCACTCATCAACAAAAAATTAATCGCTGCAAATAATATCTCCAGGTTCATCCGGAAAAGTGAGGTGCTTGCTCTCAGTACCCTGGAAGGAATAGATGCGGATATACTAGAATATGTTGTTCAGCCAAACTCTGCTATAACAAAAAAACTAATCAAAGATCTTAATTTTCCTAAAGAAGCTATCATTGGCGGATTTATAAGAGGGAAAGAATCTCATATCGCTGTTGGTGATACAAAAATTCAAAGCGGCGACAAAGTTGTGGTGTTTTCTTTACCTGGTGGAGTTAAGAAAACAGAGAAGTTTTTTAAATAAAAATGAACTTCAAAGCAGTATTTAATATCATAGGTTTTCTTTTAATTCTGAATGGATTATTTATCCTAACCGGAATTGGTTTTTCACTTTATTATCAGTCTGATGACATTATAGCTTTGTTGATATCAGGTTTAGCAACATCACTCTTTGGTTTATTTATCTGGTTTGCAACCAGAAAAAGTGAAATAGCAGAACTGGGTAAGCGCGAAGGATATTTGATTGTTACTTTTGGATGGATTGCTATGACCATCTTTGGTGCGCTGCCTTTTATTGTTTACGGTGCAATTCCAAGCTATACCGATGCATTCTTTGAAACAATGTCCGGCTTTACAACCACCGGTGCAACGATATTAACTGATATAGAAATTCTGCCACCAGGATTACTTTTTTGGCGAAGCCTTACACAATGGCTGGGAGGAATGGGAATCATCGTACTTTCGCTAGCTATTCTTCCTCTTCTTGGAATTGGCGGTATGCAGCTATTCACTGCAGAAGTACCCGGAGTAACAAAAGATAAAATTCATCCGAGAGTTAAGGAAACTGCCAAAAGGCTCTGGGGTATTTATGTTATCCTCACTGCAACAGAAGCAGCACTCCTTATGGTTGGCGGATTAAATTTCTTTGATGCAATCAATCACTCATTCACCACAATGGCAACCGGAGGATTTTCAACAAAGAATGCAAGTATTGCTTATTACACATCACCATTTGTGCAATATGTTTTTATATTATTTATGTTTTTTGCCGGGATGAATTTTACACTGCATTACCTGGGTTTCCATGGCAATTTCAAATTCTTCAAAGAAAATACTGAGTTCAAATATTATTTGGGTTTTACAATTATTGCTTCATTATTTATTATGGTAATTCATCTTCCTCATGTAAATTTTCACTGGGAGGAAGCAATCAGGCAATCATTATTTCACGTTGTTTCGCTTACTACAACAACGGGATACGTAACTTCAGATTTTGAAAACTGGGCTCCTTTTTCAAGAATGATCTTTTTTGCACTTCTTTTTGTTGGAGGTTGTGCAGGTTCAACGGGCGGTGGTATTAAATTCGTCAGGCATATTGTTTTATTTAAAAACGGTTGGACTGAACTTAAACGGTTAATTCATCCAAGGGCAGTTATCCCTGTTAAATTTAACGGTAAGGCAGTTAGTTCCGATATTATATCGAATGTACAGGCATTTTTTATTTTTTACATTTTACTATTTGTAGTTGGATCAATGATATTGGCATTGCTCGGAGTTGATTTTGTAACCGCCGCAGGTGCAACAGCAACGTGCATAGGAAACATCGGTCCAGGCATCGGTACTGTGGGACCGATAAATAACTTTGCACATCTCCCGGATGTTGTAAAATGGATTCTAAGTTTATTTATGGTAATTGGAAGATTGGAATTGTTTACCGTGCTGATAATCTTTTCTCCTGCTTTCTGGAAATCCTGATAAGAACAATACTACATCCATACGGGATTTTGATTATTGCTGGTGATTTTTTTCTATAAATATTTTGTTCCTAACGGGACATTGTTTTTCTTAATCCCTTAGGTCGAAAACTCCGTTGGAGTCCACGGACTCTAACGAGGATTAAATATTTACAGAATGTTACAACAAAAAGAACAAATTAAAACCCCGTTAGGGGTGATATATTAATTTCTCCACACAATTCTTATCTCTTCTTCGGTTAATCCATAGAGTAGTTTGTAACTTTTTCCATCGGCTTCGGAATAGTTTTGACTTAGGTAGTGTTTTTCACTTGCTTGATAATCAGCAACGAGTTGAGAAATTATTTTGAAAGCATTTTCAAAGGATACATTTTATATCTCCAAAACTTTCTACAAACATAGAAAAGTTGACCATAAGATGTATAAATTTTTCCCGCTAACTGTAACTGCAAGCAAATAAATAGCAGCAATCAGTGGATATTCCAGCTAAATACTCGTTTTAGTAACGGTATATAGATTGTAATTATATTATATTTGTGCCCGTTTAAAAAGAATTATTAAGATGACTGGCAAGGAAATATTAAAGAAATACAAAGACCCAAAAAACTTTTTTAACAGGGATTTGAGCTGGGTGGAATTCAACCGAAGAGTTATGGACGAAGCTTTTAATCCTGACCTACCACTACTTGAAAAAATAAAATTCATCTCTATTTTCTTCTCAAACCTGGATGAGTTCTATATGATTCGTGTATCTGGTTTGAAAGAGCAAATTGCTGCAAACATTCTTGAACCTACAATCGATGGTCTTACTCCTCTGGAACAGGTGCAGAAGATTGAAAAAATGTTTCGACCGATGATTGAAACTCTTTATAATTACTGGAATAACAATATAATTCCTCAACTAAAAGAAAATAACATTTTCCTTTATAAATTCGATGACTTTACACCCGAAGAAAGAGAAAAACTAAGATCTTATTTTCAAAAAGAAATTTACCCGGTTTTAACTCCATTAGCTTTTGATCCGGGAAGACCATTTCCGTACATCTCAAATCTTAGTTTGAACCTGGCAGTCCTAATTCGTAACCCTAAGGGAGATACACATTTTGCCCGGGTAAAGGTACCTAGCAATTACTCAAGATTGTTGGCAGTTGACGATATTATTAATCCCTCCAAAACCCTTAGTACAAATGGAGCCTTCATGGCAAAATTTATCTGGTTTGGAGATTTAATTAAAGCTAATCTCGATTTATTGTTTCAGGGAGTTGAAGTTGTGGAGTCTCATCGTTTCCGGGTAACGAGAGATACTGACATTGAACTTCAGGAAGATGAAGCTGATGATTTGCTGCGTGTAATAGAAGAGAATATTCGCCAGCGAAGATTCGGGCAGGTAGTACGTATGGAAGTTGAAACCAGCATGCCTGAATATATGCTTGAAACACTGATGGAGAATTTAAGAATAAAGCGTGAGGATGTTCATATTTCTGAAGGACCCATAGGTCTGAGCGATGTGATGAGTCTTTATAAATTGCCTCTTCATCAACTTAAAGAAAAACCTTTTTACCCGGTACTTCCTAAAACATTTGAGACTGATGAAGACATTTTCTCGATCATAAAGCAGAAAGATGTTCTTCTGCATCATCCGTATCATTCATTTACACCCGTAATTGAATTCATAAAGCAAGCCGCAAGAGATCCTGAGGTACTTGCGATTAAGCAGACACTTTACAGGGTCGGATCAGATTCTCCAATTATCAGGGCACTGATTGAGGCCGTCGAACGTGGTAAGCAGGTCGCAGTACTTGTTGAACTAAAAGCAAGATTTGATGAAGAGAATAATATCTTCTGGGCACGCGAACTTGAAAAAGCTGGTGCGCATGTAGTTTACGGTTTGGTCGGATTAAAAACTCACGCTAAAATGACACTTGTTGTACGAAAAGAATTTGATGGAGTTAAAAGGTACGTTCATCTGGCAACCGGAAATTATAATACAACAACTGCAAAACTATATACTGATTTAGGATTGTTTACTTGCGATGAAGATATATGCTCAGATGTTTCAGATGTTTTCAATTATTTGACCGGGTATTCAAAACAAAAAGAATACAAAAAATTGTTTGTTTCACCGGTTAATATGCGCGAAAAAATGCTCGAAAAAGTTTTCAGGGAAATTGAAAATGTAAAAGCAGGTAAAGAAGGTAAGATCATCTGGAAGATGAATTCGCTTGTTGATCCCCAAACAATCAGTGCACTCTATGAAGCATCTAATGCAGGAGTTAAAATTGATCTTATTGTTCGCGGAATTTGCTGCCTTGTTCCCGGTGTTGAAGGCTTGAGTGAAAATATAAAAGTCAGAAGTATTGTTGGAAGATTTCTTGAGCATAGCAGAGTATTTTATTTTTACAACGATGGCAATGAAGAAATGTATATGGGCAGTGCCGATATAATGCAAAGAAACCTTGACGGCAGAGTTGAAACTTTATTCCCCATTGAAGATGAAAAGATCAGGACTGAGGTGATGAAAAGTCTTATAAAAGCTGCGCTCAAAGACAACCAGAAAGCCCGCATACTTCTGCCCGATATGAGTTACCAGATGGTTGTACCATTGAATGGTGCAAAGCCTGTTAACAGCCAGGAATGGCTAATGAAACAAGTGGAAAAACGTTCCGGGCAAATGATCAAATCTTAAAGTTACCCAGGATATCATTCCGGCAATTTACCTTTTATGAGAAGAGCCCGGAATCTATGAGATTAATGGGTCAGATTCCGAACAAGCTATAATGACCATAAATAGTGCATCAGGTAATCAAGTTCGGGTACAAAAAGAAACTTTCTTCCGTCTTATTTTTGTTTATTTTTAAAAATCTTTTTTCAAATTCAAAACAGAAAGCTATCCATATTATGAGCGGTATTACAAAAAGCACGGTATTAAATGCTATTAAAAAAATTGATGATAAGAACTTCAATAAGAATTCATTAACTCTTAATTCCATAAAAAATTTAGAGCAGAAAGGTGATTCATTAACCGTTGACATTTCCATCCCTCATCTTAATAAAGAAACCGATTTTAATAATGATAAAATAGTTGATGCAATAAAAAACGAATTCCCGGCACTACAGGAAATTCACGTGAATATACAGACCAGGGTTTCTAATGTAACTACACACAAAGATCCAAAGAAAGAAGCTATTCTCCCCGGAGTAAAGAACACGATTGCCGTAGCTAGCGGCAAAGGTGGTGTTGGCAAGAGTACAGTCGCAGTAAACCTTGCTGTAGCACTTGCTAAAGATGGTGCAAGTGTTGGACTAATTGATGCAGATATCTATGGACCAAGCATTCCACTTATGCTTGGTGTCACAGATAAACCCGAAATATTACAGGATGACGGGAAAGCAAGATTGATTCCTTTAACAGCTTATGGCTTAAAGATGATTTCCATAGGTTTGCTTGTTGATGATAATGCACCGATAATCTGGCGTGGTCCAATGGCAAGCGGAGCCATCAAGCAATTTATGACAGACGTTGCTTGGGGAGAACTAGACTACCTTGTTTTTGATATGCCTCCCGGAACCGGCGACATCCAATTAACATTGGTTCAGACCATTCCACTCACCGGTGCAGTAATTGTCACCACACCCCAGGAAGTTTCTTTAATGGATGCAAGAAAAGCATTGAAGATGTTTGAACGTGTAAATGTTCCTGTCCTCGGTCTGGTTGAAAATATGAGTTACTTCATAGCACCGGACACAAATAAAAGATACGATATTTTTGGTACTGGAGGAGGCGAAAGAATTTCAAAGGAATTAGGTGTACCATTTCTCGGTGGGATTCCAATAAATACCAGTATCAGGGAGGGGGGAGACAAAGGAATTCCAATTTTATTTGATATACCCGACTCCGATACATCCGGAATAATAATGGATATTTCCAGAAGTTTAACTGAACAGGTGAATATCAGGAATTCAAAATCCTCAGGAAAAATTGAAATACTCCTTGGAGACAATGATTAGTTTCAATGCCGAACTTGATTCGGCATCTTTTTCCTCAATTAAGAACCTGTCCGAAGGACTCCTTCGGAGAAACAAGTTCAGGGAAAGAGCAGTATGTAATTCTAAATTTTCATTAGATTTACAGACAGGAATTCATAAAAGGAAATGAAAGAGGAAATTTTAAAAGCACTCGAATCTATCAGACCTTTTTTACAAGCTGATAATGGTGATGTAGAACTTGTTGAGCTAACTGAAGATGGAATTGTAAAAGTAAGGCTTACAGGTGACTGCCAAGATTGTCCCATGTCAACTTTAACTTTGCGTGCAGGTATAGAAAGATCACTGATGAATCAGGTGCCGGGAATAAAAAGAATAGAAGCAGTAAATTAATCATCGCATTTAAAGTTATGTCGGATATTACCTTTAAAACGACAACAAAAGTATTAATCTGGATAGCCGGTCCAATCATCCTGTTATACCTGGTTTATATGCTTACCGAGATCTTAATCATCCTTGCACTATCAATCCTGCTTGCTTTTATATTCGCACCCTTTGTTTCCACATTGGAAGGAAAAGGTTTTAACCGCCTGACATCGACCCTGATTATCTTTGGAGCTTTTGCTTTTATCATTTACCTGAGTCTGTCCGTAATCATTCCGAAACTAATATTCCAGATGAACCAGCTAGTTGGAGCTTTGCAGGGATTTTCATTTGATGAGGAAATGAAAGCATTTGAAGCATCGATATTACGCTACCTTCCTTTTCTTGAACCCGGTTCTATATCAACAAGGATAGAATCATTTTTCTCTTCCCAGCTCATAAATATTATAGATAGCACTACCGAAGTGTTGTCAAGTATTGTATCCGTACTGGCAGTTTTAATAATCGTACCGTTCATTACATTCTTTCTGTTGAAAGATAACAGGCGTATCCTGCAGGGAATTTTGCATACAGTTCCCAACAAGTATTTTGAAATTTCTTATTACGTCTTAAAGAAAGTTACTCTGCAGTTAGGTTTATTTGTGCGTGCGTGGATTTTCGACGCGACTTTTGTAGGTGTAATGATAGGTTTTGGATTTTATTTTATTGGCGTTCCAAATGCATTACCACTC
>JBATIA010000467.1:0-6565 GCA_049667415.1 Ignavibacteriaceae bacterium | reverse complement strand
GCTGAGCGAAGTATTGCACCAACATTATGCGGATCCTGAATTTCATCCAGGATTAAAATAAGAGCCTCACTCAAACCCTCTCCAAAGGAGAGGGCTTTATTTTGCCCCTTCCCTTGGGGAAGGGGTTGGGGACGGGCAGACTTTAGTATTTCATCTAGCGAAGAAAATTTGACATCCTGTTTAAGTGCAATTACCCCCTGTGTGTTCTTATCCGATGTGTAAGTCTTGAATCTTTCAAGTGGAATCTGGTTGCATTTAATTCCCCTTTTCTTAGCTGCAACCCGAATAGCATTTATGATATTCCCCTGCTGCCCGAAGAGAATGTAAACCTGCTCTATCTCCTCATCTGAATTAAGTGCTTCGAGAACAGGTTTTCTACCAATGATTATGTTCATTGTTTTAGTTTAGCCACGAATTCACGAATTGAATCAATCTGAATTTTTTTTTCCACACCATTTGACATATTCTTTAAATTCATCAATCCTTCTTTGTATTCATCACCGCCAATGAATAAAACATACTTTGCATTTAGCTTGTTCGCTTCTCTCATTTGAGCTTTAACACTTCTTTGAAGATAATCAAGATCAATGGACAAATTTTCCTTTCGTAATTTCCCTGCAAGTTCACTTACCACTGAATCCAGCTCATTATCAATTCTAACTAAATAAACATCAATTGACGGTTCAGGAACTGAGAAACTTTTTTCGTTTTCACAAGCGAGAAGAATCCGTTCAATTCCAGCGGCGAATCCGGTTGCCGGGGTAGGTTTACCACCAAGAGTTTCAATAAGCAGATCGTATCTCCCACCACCGCAGAGTGCCGTTTGTGCACCAACACTTCCGCTGTCAATTTCAAAAGTAAGTTTTGTGTAATAATCCAGTCCCCTTACAAGGGCCGAATCAATTTGAAATGGAATATTTGATTTCCCCAATTGATCTTTCACTACTTCAAAATCTTCTTTACTCTCTTCGTCCAAATGATCAATAAGCTTTGGTGCATCTTTGGTTATTTTTTGGTCTGATTCAATCTTGCTATCAAAAATCCGAAGAATATTATTTTCAAATCTGCGTCGACTGTCATCTGAGAGTTTATTTTTTTTATCTTTTAAAAAATTCTTAAGAATCTTTTTATAATTATCTCTTGATGTAGGAGTTCCCAATGAATTAATTTTAACCACAAGATTTTTAAGCCCGAGCGACTTAAGAATTTCGTATGACATTTGAACCATTTCAGCATCAAGCAATGGAGATTTGCTGCCAATTGCTTCTGCTCCAAACTGATGGAACTGTCTGAATCTTCCTGCCTGCGGTCTCTCTTGTCGGAACATTGGAGACATATAAAATAATTTTACCATTGGTTGTTGCACTCCGAGAGAATGTTCATTGTAAGCACGAACCACTGCAGCAGTCATTTCTGGTTTAAGAGTCAGGCTTGTTTCACTTCGATCATTAAACGTGTACATTTCTTTTCCAACAATATCAGTTTCTTCACCGATACCTCTTGCAAAAAGAGCAGTCTCTTCAAAAATCGGAGTGCGGATTTCTTTGTAATTAAAAGCGGAAAAAATTCGCTCAACAGTTTTCTCAAGATAGTTCCATCGTGGAATATCTGATGGAAGAATATCTTTTGTGCCTGTTACTGCTTTAATCATAATTAATCAGGAATGAGTTCGGGATGTTTTGACTAAACATCGGAATAGCTCTGCTCTTCTTCTTCAAAGATCTTAAGAATAGACTCTTTGCTATCAGCTTCAATAAGTTTTTTTCTGAACTGATCGTTATTCATGAGGCGTGAAATTCTACTGAGAAGTTTAATATGTTTACTAACAAGAGTGTCCTTCCCTATCATCAAGAACACAAGATTAACGGGTTCACCATCAAGTGCATTGTATTCAATCGGATTTTTACTCTTTCCAAATACAGCAATAATATCATTAACCGAATTAGTCTTACCGTGAGGTATCGCAAACCCTTTGCCAACACCCGTTGACATAATTTTCTCTCTATCAAAAACGCATTTACGAACTTCTTCCAGGTTGATGATTCTCTCGTCTCCCTTCAATAAATCAACCAATTCATTAATTATGTCATCTTTATTTTCACTTTTAAATTCAGTAAGAATATATTTTGTGTCGAGTAATTCGTGTACTTTCATTTCACAATATAAATTAGAATAAAATAAATTTCCGAAAGGAATTTAACGATGAACCGATCCTTTATCAAACATATCTTGTTAAAAGATTATTTCACTGGATGATCTTCATGGAATTTTTTCAAACGTTTTTCAAGATCAGGGAATTGGTCCCTTTGAACCAATGAAACACAGGCTCTTATTCCTTCAAGTCTTTCACTTCCTGTAATTGCAAGCGAGATTGCACTAATTCCGTAGTAAATCATTTCCTCTAAAAGTTTTTCACCTGAAAATCCCGGATATGCAAAGGTAAAATAAAATCCATCGGCTATTGGATCATTTTCATCTTTGTCATAAACAATATAAAAACCGTTTTGGGTAAAAAGCTTTTTCATAAGCTTGGCTTTTTCACCGTACTCTTTTACAATATCTACAAAATTAAATTCGTTATCATTAGCTGCTTTGAGCATTGCAGCTAAAGCAAATTGGGCCGAATGAGTTACACCTGCGCTTAATGCATAAACAGTTCCGAATATCATTGCTCTGCCAAAAATATCAGTTGTGTAGTATCTTTTTAGATCCGGACATTTTTTTTCGTAAAGCTTATCAGACATTATCATCAAACCTATTCGCTGTCCTGCATAGCTGAAAGCTTTTGAACTTGAAATGAACAAAATATAATTATCTGTGTATCGCGCTGCTGTTGACTGGTAAGGTGGTTTGCCGGGATGATAAAGATCTTTTCTGAAATCCATTGCTACATAAGCAAGGTCTTCCAGAACTACAACATTGTATTTATCGGTGAGCTCAGCAATTATTTTAAGCTCTTTTTCTGTAAAGCATATCCAGGAAGGATTGTTTGGATTGGAATAAAGTAATGCTGCAATATTTCCTTTTGATAAAAATGATTCGAGTTTTCCTCTTAATTTATCCCCCCTGTAATCATAAACATCAAATGTTTCCCATTTTTGACCGAGAACCTTCAGCTGCTGCTTGTGAACCGGGAAACCTGGATCGAGAAAAAGGATTGTGTCTTTCTCTTTATACATTCTACTCGTAGTTATGAATGCACCAAAACTTCCCTGCATCGATCCAACAGTCGGGATACAACTTTCAGGATTAACATTGATATTCAAAAAGAGTTTAACAAAACGTGATGCTTCTTGTTTAAGCTGGGGAATTCCCTGAATATCAGGATAAGTATTCGCAATCCCTTTCTTAAGAGCTTCGATTTCTGCCTGCACACCAACTTGAGCGGCAGGTAGACCGGGAATACCCATTTCCATTCTAACAAATCTTTCACCGGTTTCTTTTTCTATGTCATCTATTAATTTTTTTATCTCACGAATTGATGCTTTTCCTATATTATCAATCCGACTATCGTTTATCTTTTTTGAAACAACTTCGTAGTTTATTGGTGTGTCGTTCATCAGTGTTCTCCGTAAAAATCAGAGGAAATTTTATAACGAAATTTAATGAGAATATTTCTCATTTGCTGTTTTTTTATTTTAGCAATATAGTATCTACTCAAATTTCGTGTTGTCGGTTAGCATCCATTTAAAATAAATAATAAACACCAGATGCAAAGAATATTAAATAAGTCATTTTAGTGTCTATTTTACACACACATAATTAAAATAAAATAACTTTGGGATTTGTTAAATAATATTAATTATGTATAATCAAGTGTTAAATTTGCATAAATTAAAAATAATAAGACAACCAATCGATAATTAGCTTACCAATTTAGCTCTTGCAAAAGCAAACCTTTATCAAAGGTACTTCAAAAAAATATTTCGTAAAATAATTCTAGTATTTTATGTTCGTACACAAAATTCAGATACCTGATTCAATTTTATATGTTTACTTATTCTATTTTATCAGCTCAGTAAACATTTTTGCTCAAAGCGCAGAAGCTGGTTACGAGAATGAAAAAATTCCTCTTCATCTCCAGTCAGAATTAACCCCGCCTCTACAAAATGATTTATCGATTTTTCTTGATGATGGCCTGACGCTAGCAAAAGCTCCATTCAATTTTTCTTCTTCCGACTGGCTTAAGACAAGTGCATTTGTATTAGTCACAGGATTTGCTTTTGCACTTGATCCGACTGTTAAAAGTGGTGTCAGCAACATTCATTCTTATTCTATAGATAATGCAACTGGATTTGGTGAAAAATATGGAAGGAGTTTATATGCAGGCATATTTGGAGCCGGATTGTATTTAACAGGTGAAATTATAAAAAACCAGGAAATATCTTCAACCGGAAGAATGGTTGTAGAATCTGTAGTTTACACCGGACTGGTTGTTGGTTTATTGAAATATACAATTGGACGAGCAAGACCGTATGAAAATGAAGGACCATCAGAATTTTTTGAACATACATTTACAGAAAATAATATCTCATTTCCATCCGGGCACACTGCAACGGCATTTGCACTATCGACAGTAATTAGCAGAAAAATCGATAACACTTTTGCCACAATAGGGCTTTATGGTTTGGCAGGATTAACAGCGTACCAAAGAATTTACGACAACAAGCATTGGTTCTCTGATGTATTTGTTGGTGCAGCGATAGGCTATTTTATCGGTAGCAGCATTGCCGATTCAGAAGAGGAACGAAGCAACGAAAATACTTTATTAAATAATTTAAATATTATGCCTTCAGTCGGCTCAAGTGGTTTGGGACTAAGTTTACATCTGGATTTTTAAATACTACACTTTATCCATTTCACAATTTGCACTCTGTGCAGACTTCTCAATCTGAATTGTTGAGTGTTCTATCCCAAACTTAGAGTACAGCTCACCACAAATTTTTTTTAGAAAGTAATCATCTTTTGTTTTTTCGGGAATAACCAGATGAGCAGTTAGTGCTGTCTCGGTAGTGCTCATTGCCCAGATATGGAGATCGTGGACTTCTTTAACTCCCTCAAGTGATTTCAGGTAATCACCAACCATTTTAAGATCAATTCCTTTTGGTACAGCATCCATTGAAAGATGGAATGAATCTTTTAGCAATCCCCACGTTCCGATTGTTATAACAAGTACGATAACTAAACTAATTGCAGGATCAATCCAAAGCCATCCTGTGGATACAATTGCAAACCCGGCAATGACAACTCCTAAAGAAACTCCTGCATCAGCGGCCATGTGCAAGAATGCACCTTTTATGTTCAGATCCTTTTCTCTTCCTTTCATAAATAAAAGTGCTGTGATTGCATTAATGATGAACCCGATTCCTGCAACAATCATCATTGTATATCCCTCTACCGGTTCCGGAGAAATTAATTTTCTAATTGCTTCAATAGTTATTGCACCAACGGCAATCATCAATAGAATAGCATTAAAAAATGCAGCAAGAATTGTTGATTTGCGTAAACCGTAAGTCCTTTTTTCAGTGGTTGCTGTTTTTGCAAGATAAGCTGCGCCCCATGCAAGCAGTAAACCCAATACATCACTAAAGTTATGCCCGGCATCAGCAATTAATGCCATTGAGTTTATTAGCAGACCATAGACAACTTCCACCACTATGTAAATTACATTAAGTACAATTCCAATTATGAACGCACTATTGTAGTTTTTTTGCGCAGAGTTGTGTCTATGTTTTTCGTAATGAGACATTTACCTAAATTTTAACTGATGGCTTTTCAATTATATTTTCACAATTTTCTTCACAGTTACACATCAGGTTTCCGCTTTTCACTTTATCGAATGCTTCCCGTCCTTCTTTAAAAGCAAAGTAAGCTATTCCAAGAGAACCGAGTACATCAAAATATGAAATTGCAAAAAGTTCATACAATCCACTTGAGATTAGTAATATGAATGAAAGATAAAAGCAAGTTTTTGTACAGTTTGCATCTGCGATTATTGCGTCTGAGTTTAATGATTTGCCAACTTTTAACTTTGATGTCATCAGCCAATACATAGTTGCAATTGAGATTGCAGCAATAATGATTCCGGGAACAGTTGTTTCAGGCTTTACATCGTAAATAATATTCAGAGTTGATCCCACTATTAATCCAACGGTTAGCAGATAGAAGGCTGTTCCCGTTACTTTCAAAGCAGTCTTTTCAAATGAGTCTCGTGTCTGCACTTTCGCATACTTCATCCGAAGAATTAAATGAGCAATTCCGATACCTGAAATCACTTCAACAAAGCTGTCAACACCAAATCCAAGCAAGGCTAGTGTTTCATCTCCTGCTCCAAAATAGACTGAGATAATGCCTTCTGCGATATTGTAGAAGATTGTGATTAAGCTGAGAAGAAATGCTTTCCTTATTAAATTTTTCATCCTGCTACTAAAATAAAAAAAGGGATGCACAAAATTGCATCCCTAATTAAGAGTTAACTCTTCTTTATAAACTCCGAACCATCTTCATTCAGGTTCTTCATATACTTTTCAGGATCTTTTTGAAATTTGGAATCGCATCCGGGACA
>JBATIA010000466.1:0-6037 GCA_049667415.1 Ignavibacteriaceae bacterium | reverse complement strand
GTAAAATAAACTATCAGCCGGAGCGGTTAAAAATTCAACGATTGGTAGAAAGTATAGCTTCGTTATATGGACAAAATTTGAAAATCAAAGAAATTGAATTTATAAATAGTATAAAACCAGGCCTCCTCGCATATGCAGACAAATCAATGACCGAAACTATTTTTAGGAACCTGATTTCGAATGCAATCAAATTTACTAACCCGGGTGGCAGAATTACAATTTCCTCTGAAATTGAAAATGACATGCTAATTATAAAAGTAGAAGACTCCGGGGTTGGAATCGAAGAAGAAAATATTCCAAAACTTTTTCGTGTCGATGCAGGTTTCTCAACAAAGGGAACTAAAGATGAATCTGGTACAGGTCTTGGGCTAATAATCTGTAAAGAATTGGTAGAAAAACAGGAAGGAAAAATTTGGGTAAAAAGTAAAAAGAATGAAGGATCAACTTTTTATTATTCAGTGCCAATTGCAAAATAGCAAGCAGATTTATGTAGTCAACTCTCCACTCTTTAACATCTTTTAACTCTTAGAAAGATTTACATTCCACTTTATATTCATCGGAAGTTGTAGAAAACCCATCTGTATATAAATTCTCGTAGACTTGTTAATTAAATCAAAACTGTCTGAAGAGAATATTAATTACACTTGATTAATAATTTAAGTATACTTAATATTGAAACAATAGTTAACTTAATTATGAAAAATATTTCAAAAGAAGATTACTTAAGTGTAATCTACAAATCGTGTGACAGCAATGGGGTAATTAAAGCAAACCAGATTGCTGAGAAGCTTAATATATCCGGTGCAGCGGTGACTGATATGTTACGAAAACTTTCTAAGGAAGGTTATGTTGATTATAAACGCTATAAGGGGACAAAGTTAACAAAAAGTGGAGAGGGCTATGCAAGAAGTATGGTAAGAAGGCACAGAATCTGGGAAGTTTTTTTACATCAGGTTGTTGGTTTGCCCTGGGATAAAGTTCACAATGAAGCTGAAAACCTTGAGCATTCTTCATCGGACGAATTGATCGAACGGTTGGAAGAAATGCTGGACTACCCTGAGTTTGATCCACACGGTGATCCAATACCGGATAGAAACGGTAAAATGCCGAAGAGTAACCATGGCATTCCACTCAGCGCAGTAGAACCCGGAAATATCGTTAGGGTTAACCGTGTTCCTGATTTCGACAGCAGCTTTCTCCAATACATTTCCAAAATAGGAATTGAATTAAACAAGGAAATTACCGTTTTAGATACACTTGAATTCTATCATTCATTGTCAATAAAAGTAGATAAAAAAGAAACGAATATCAGCAATAAAGTAGCCGCAAATATTTTTGTAACGGAGGTTAAATAAAAGATAACTATGACTGATCCACTAATAACACTATTAATAGGTTCGGGTATAATATTGCTTGGAGTAGTTTCATTCTTCCCGCAAAAAGGACTGGTTGCAAGAATGAAGCGAAGTAAGACAATTTCTAAAAGAGTATTGATTGAAGATGCTCTAAAACATCTTTACAACTGCGAATACAACGGAATAGGCTGTACATTAAATAGTGTAGCCGGAAAGCTCGCAATCTCTGAAGATGAAGCAGCAGAATTAATTGCAAAGCTGGAGAATATGGGAATGTTAAGTACACATCTGGAAACCTTGCAGCTTTCGAGTGAAGGCAGATCATATGCTTTAAGGATAATAAGAGTTCACAGGTTATGGGAAAAATATCTTGCAGATGAAACTGGTTTGGATGAACTTGAATGGCATCATTCTGCCGAAGAGATCGAGCACAAGTTAACACCTTCGGATGCAGATGCACTTGCTGCGCAAATTGGTAATCCTGTTTTCGATCCACATGGAGATCCGATTCCATCTACCGAAGGTTTTCTTCCGGATAAAAAAGGTAAACCGTTGACCGATTTACAATTTGGTGAGTTCGCAAGCATTATTCACATTGAAGACGAGCCTGATGCAATATATCAGCAGCTTGTTGCTGAAGGCTTATATCCGGGAATGCAAGTCAGGATGATGGAATCAACAAAAGAAAGAGTAAGATTCACTGCAAATGGAGAAGAGAGTGTATTGGCTCCATTGTTTGCCAAAAATATTACAGTTGCTCCAATAAAATTTGAAAAAACAGTAGAAGGCAAATTCAAAAATTTATCCTCATTAAAAATTGGCGAGAAGGGAATAGTGCTCGGAATATCAAAGGCTTTAAGAGGTCAGCAGCGAAGAAGATTAATGGATCTTGGGATTGTCCCCGGGACTGAAATTGTTGCGGAATTGAAAAGTGCTTCCGGTGATCCTACAGCTTACAGAATTAAAGGGGCTTCAATTGCTCTACGTAAAGTTCTTTCTAATCGCATCTACCTGGTAACTACCAGTCAAGGGATTAATTAATTATGAGTTTGAGCACAAATAATTGTGAAGTCTGTCCTGTACACAACGCTGGAAATCTGAAAAGACTTGGCATTGATATGAGCAACTTCGATTTTGTCGTTGCTTTGGCAGGAAATCCGAATACAGGAAAAAGTACTGTATTCAATAATTTAACAGGTTTAAAGCAGCACACAGGTAACTGGCCGGGTAAGACTGTAACACGCGCAGAAGGTGGGTTCGAATTCAACAATTCTAAATACAAACTAGTAGATCTTCCAGGGACTTATTCGCTTCTCTCAACAAGTACCGATGAAGAGGTAGCAAGGGATTTTATATTGTTCGGTCAACCGGATGTAACTGTAATTGTTGCAGATGCAACAAGGCTTGAAAGAAACCTTAATCTTATTTTACAGATTTTAGAAATTACAGAAAGAGCCGTTCTTTGCCTTAACCTGATGGATGAAGCAGAAAGAAACAAAATAAAGATTGATGAAAGAATGCTCTCAAAGGACTTAGGGATCCCGGTTATTCCTACAGTTGCCCGATATAATAGGGGAATGAATGAACTTCTGAATTCTATTTACGAAGTTGCGACGGGTAAGTACGCATGCAAACCGCATCGGTTGAAGAGTAAATCCAGAGATTTAAACATTGCTGTAGAAAAGCTTAGTAAAATGCTTCTTGAAGAATTCCCAAACCTGCCGAATGTAAAATGGGTTGCTTTAAGATTGCTTGAAGGTGATCAGAGTATAATTGATTCGATCAGGAATGGAGAATTAGGTAAAATTTATTCAGGAGATAAAAAGAAATTAGAAATGGAGCAGGTAGTTTAATCGTATATGAATAATCAACAATCAGGCAAAGAAGCAATTTTATCAACTGCGAATAATTTACGCTGGGAAGTAGGCGAGAGTTTTCACGATACCCTAATGGAATCTATTTACTTAAATGCTTCTGATATTACAAAACGTGCTGTTACTCTTCCTGCAGAAAAGGAAACTGTTAGCTGGGAACAAAAGATTGATAAAATTTTAACAAGCCGGTATCTGGGGTTTCCAATAATGTTCCTTATCCTGGGAGTAGTATTTTGGTTAACCATTGTAGGTGCTAATGTACCATCTTCCCTAATTGCCTCCTTTCTTTTGGATACGGTTCATCCAATCCTGAAAAGTTTCTCTGCTACTATTGGTCTACCGTTCTGGTTAGATGGAGTATTGATAGATGGTGCGTACCTTTCGATGGCCTGGGTTATCAGCGTTATGCTTCCACCAATGATGATATTCTTTCCATTGTTTACACTGCTTGAAGATTTTGGATATTTGCCCCGTGTATCTTTCAATATGGATAGTCTTTACAGAAGAGTTGGTGCACATGGTAAGCAGGCTCTAACAATGGCAATGGGATTTGGATGTAACGCTGCAGGTATAGTTGCGACAAGAGTAATTGACAGCCCGCGAGAAAGATTAATTGCAATAATAACAAATAATTTTTCACTGTGTAACGGGAGATGGCCTACTCAGATTCTCATTGCTACCATTTTTATTGGTGCCGCGGCGCCTGCTTACATTGCCGGAATAGTATCTGCCGCTGCGGTTGTATTTATAGCTGTGCTGGGGATAGTCTTTAGTCTGGTAGTTTCATGGGGATTATCTAAATCAGTACTTAAGGGTGAGGCATCTGCTTTTAGCCTTGAATTACCACCATATCGTCCGCCAAGAGTTTTGCAGACACTTTACACTTCATTAATTGACAGGACAATTTTTGTACTATGGCGGGCAGTAGTATTTGCAATCCCAGCGGGAATCGTTATCTGGCTCGTTGGAAACATTACAATAGGTGGTGAGAGCATTGGTAATATTTTTATGAATTGGGTTAATCCATTCGCATTTATTTTAGGATTAAATGGAGTAATCATTCTTGCTTACATAATTGCAATACCTGCTAACGAGATTGTAATTCCAACAGTTTTGATGCTAACTGTAATGAGTTTAGGATTAACAGGTATCGGAGGAGGTTCAGGGGTTATGTTTGAGCTTGAATCTGTTTCAGCAACAAAAGATATCCTTGTTGCCGGGGGATGGACGTTATTAACCGGAATTAACCTTATGCTTTTTAGCTTGCTGCATAATCCTTGCTCTACAACCATTTACACTATTTACAAAGAAACAAAAAGTGTAAAGTGGACTATGATCTCTACCTTTTTACCAATTGTTCTGGGACTGATTGTTACATTTTTTGTAACTCAGATTTGGAGATTAATTGTTAGTTAGTTTATATATTCATTAAATAATATAAGAGAGTATTAATGCCCACAAGAAAACTTCGTCTTTTCTCCTGGAACGTAAACGGAATCCGTGCAAGCCATAAAAAAGGATTATTGGATTGGTTCAAAAAAGAAAATCCGGATATGCTTTGTCTTCAGGAAACTAAAGCGCATCCCGATCAGCTTGTTGATGAATTAATAAATGTTGATGGATACGAATCCTTTTTTTCATCTGCAGAAAAGAAAGGTTACAGCGGAGTGGTAACTTACACGAAGATTAAACCGGTGAATGTTCAGAACGGGCTTGGAATTAAAAAATTTGACAGTGAAGGAAGATTTATAATAACAGAGTTTAATGAATTCACGTTATTTAATATCTACTTCCCTAATGGAAAAGCTTCCGCGGAAAGACTGCAGTATAAAATGGACTTTTACGATGCATTTCTGAAGCACTGCAAAAAGCTACTTAAGCAAAACAAAAAAATTGTTGTCTGTGGCGATGTAAATACGGCTCATAAAGAAATTGATCTTGCCCGACCAAAAGAAAATTCTGAAACTTCCGGTTTCCTGCTCATAGAAAGAGAATGGATTGATAAATTTCTAGCTTCTGGATTTGTAGACACATTTAGAATGTTCAACAAGGAACCAGAACAATATACCTGGTGGGATATGGTTACACGTGCCCGTGAAAGAAATGTTGGCTGGCGTATTGATTATTTTTATGCAAGTGAAAATTTAAAAAACAATATTAAATCTGCATCTATTCATTCTTCAGTTATGGGCTCAGATCATTGCCCCGTTGAGCTTGAACTTAAATTCTAATCAATTGTTCTACAATAGAAGATGAAAAAAATCTTTTCGAAAAAGATTTTAATCTTTCTTTTTTTAATAACTTTTATAATTAGCTGCAATGCACAAGAGGATGATAAAATGAAATTCAGAAATAAACTGGCAAATGAAACAAGTCCCTATCTTCTTCAGCACGCAAACAATCCTGTGAATTGGTATCCCTGGGGAAATGAGGCTCTTGAGAAAGCCAGAGCAGAAAACAAACTGATAATAATCAGTATTGGTTATGCAGCTTGTCATTGGTGCCACGTGATGGAACACGAATCTTTCGAAGATACATCAGTAGCACAATTGATGAATGATTCTTACATTTCAATTAAAGTTGATAGAGAAGAAAGACCGGACATCGATCAAATTTATATGGATGCAGCTTATCTATTAACCGGACGGGGTGGCTGGCCTTTGAATGTTATTGCTTTACCGGATGGCAGACCGGTTTATGCCGGGACTTATTTTAGAAAAAACGATTGGACAAAAATTCTGCTTTACTTTAAGGATCTCTATCAAAAAGAACCCCACACGTTTGATCAGGAAGCATGGAAGCTGACTA
>JBATIA010000465.1:0-5291 GCA_049667415.1 Ignavibacteriaceae bacterium | reverse complement strand
CCTCAAAACCGCGTTACAGATCACCGAATTGGATTAACACTTTATAATCTCTCAAATATTATGGAAGGGCATATTGAAGAACTGATTGAGCAGCTTAAAATTGCTGACAGAGCAGAAAAACTCCAAGCAACAGTATAAAAATTCTCTGTTAGAGCCAGCAGCTGAGTTTTATTATGGGTATTAGTTGGAAGAAATAAAAATAAAATTACAGATTTAGACACAATCTAAATAGCAGAGATAGTAATAACACTAACATCGTCCTCAAATTTACCCTGGTTAAATTCATAAATATCTTCCTTAAGAGCATCTATTGGAGAGTCATTGAATTTATCTTTTTGTATTACTTTTATAATTTTACTTAAACCGAACTGATTCCCTTTATTGTCGCGACATTCTAAAATTCCGTCTGTAGTCATGATAACAGCATCACCCGAAGACATTTTCATGCTAGCATCTTCAAAAACAGCTTCCTTATCATAACCTAATAGAAGCCCTTTAGAATCAATCCTTTTTATGTCTCCTGTAGATTTACTTTTATAAAACATTGGCATGTCTCCTGCGCCGGAATATTTTAATATCCTATTTTTTTTATCAATAATAACTACCGAGAGGGTTGAAAATACTTCGGAGATCTTTGAATCCTGATAAACTAATGTGTTAACCTTACTTATTATTTTTCCTGGTGAGGAAACGTTTCCTTCTTCTATTATAGAGTGGATTGCACTTCTGATATAACCTGCATACGCATAAGCAAAATACCAGGCTCCCCATTTTTTACCCATTACATCACCAAGAATTAATGCAAGATGATCTTCATCAAGCAGAAAATGATCAATAAAATCTCCTCCCGGAATTCCGGTAAAAGGAATATGCCAATACTTAATTTCAAAATCTTTAAACTCAGGAAATTCAGTGGGGACAACACTAGTTCGTAATGAATCGGAAGCCTCATGTAATTCAGTTACAACTTTTCGTCTTTCCTTGGTTAGACTTTTAATTAAAGCTGATACTTTAGCAATAAAAATTTTATGCCCCTGTTCCTTCACAATATAATCTGTTATATCTTTCTCATATCCTTCAAGAATGTCTTTTTCTGATCCTTTGTTGCTGAGAAAAACAAATGGGATTGAAGATAAGTCTGAATCCTGCAGAAGCATTTCACGGAATTCAAAACCATTAATCTCCGGCATTAGTATATCCGCAATTATCAAGTCGGGCAAAAATGTTTTGATAACGCTTAATGCATCTTTTGCATTTGAAGCAGTTGTGCAATCAATTCCAACCTTTGAAAGACCTGATTGATAAATTGTTAATGCAGCTTTATCATCATCCACTACCATAACCTTAGGAGTTCGTTCAGAAAAAATTTCTTCAAGATTTTTTCTGGTTCCATAAATTCTATTTATCTCAGCACGTCTTATTAATGCTTTTACTTTCAGAATAAGCTCTTCAACATTGAAGGGCTTGGTTATAAAGTCATCACCACCCACTTCCAGCGCTTTGGATTTATCTTCCATAGTATTTTTAGCGGTGACGAATACAAACGGAATGGAACGATAATTTTTATTCTCGCGTACAAGTTGGCAAAATGTAAATCCATCCATTTTATCCATTATTACATCACATAATACAAGATCAATGGTACTATTAAATAATTGATCAAAAGCTTCGTCAGCATTTGATGCAAGAAGCACTTTGTAATTATTTAAGGTTAAATGATGGGAAATAAGTTTGCGGATTGTTATATCGTCGTCAATAACAAGTATCGATTTTTTTTCACTATTACTCATTTATTACGAAGCCTGTAAAAATATTTGAAAAGAATTTACCATAAACGAACATCCTTTGATTTTTCTAGGCCTCTAAGAGATTTAATACTTAAAAAAAAGATCAGTGCGCTTGAAGAAGATTCAGTTGCCTATACCGTATTTCTCCATCAGGCGATAAATGGTGGCTCGACCTAGTTGAAGCTTTCTTGCAGCTTCGACAATATTTCCACCAGTGACTTTTAAGGCGTGTCTAATTGATTTTTCTTTTATTTTTTCAAAGGGAATAATATTATCATCTGTAAACATTACACTCTGATGATCAATATCAATTGATGAATCAGCTGCTCTAATATGCTGTGGAAGATCATCTACATCCAGGTGGTCTTTATCAGAAATAATCATGCAGCGCTCAATTGTGTTTTCCATTTCTCTTACATTCCCTGGCCAGTCATATTCATAAATAAGCTTTAATGCTTTTTTACTAAATCCTTTTACATTTCTTTGCAGTTTTTTATTAAATTCTTCCACGAAAAATTCAGTTAGAACAAGTATATCAGCCCTTCTTTGTCTCAACGGCGGAATAGAGATTGGAAATGAATTTAATCTGTAGAAAAGATCTTCTCGAAATTGTTTCTCCTCAACTGCATGTTTTAAATCCCTGTTTGTTGCCGAGATTATGCGGACGCCTGTTTTAATTAATTCTGTGCCCCCAACTCGTTCAAATTCCTTCTGCTGAATAACCCTTAAAAGTTTAGCCTGCAGCAGCATTTCAAGTTCACCGACTTCATCAAGAAAAATAGTACCATCTTTGGCCAACTCAAACTTTCCTAACTTTCGCTGGTGTGCACCTGTAAAGGAACCTTTTTCATGCCCGAACAATTCACTTTCAAGGAGCTCTCTGGGAATAGATGCACAATTAACTACAACAAAAGGTTTGTCTTTCCTCTTTCCGTTGTAATGAATGGCTCGTGCTATCAGTTCTTTTCCAGTTCCACTTTCTCCATAAATTAAAACGCTGATTTCATTATCGAGTACTTTAGAAACCAGACGAAAGACATCCTGCATTTTTCCATCAGCAGTAATGATATTATCAAAACTATATTCTTTTCTAACATTCTCTTTTAAATTCTGCAGTTCTTTTACAAGGTCATAATTGCGGATTGCATTTTTAATTGCAAGTTCAAGTTTTTGCTGATCGATTGGTTTTGAGAAATAATCGTAAGCACCAAATTTTAACGAGTCCACTGCAACTTCGATACTCCCCTGGGCGGAAAGCATAATTACCGGAAGATTTTCGTCGGATTGCTTGATTCTTTTAAGGGTTTCAATTCCATCTAAACCAGGAAGCATAATATCTAGTAAAACAAGGTCGGGTTTAGAGTTTATTTTTTTAAGCATTGTTTCGCTGTTAGAAAAAACTTCAACGTCATATCCCCATTTATCTTTCACCCAGAACGAAAGCAGTTTAGATATCGATTGCTCATCATCAACTATAAATATGACTTTGCTCAAATTTTTACCTCATTTTTTTCAATTTTACTTCTTTTGGGCAATTTTACCACGAAAGTGGTTCCACTACCAACTTCACTTTGAACGGTAATTAAACCTTTATGCGAATCGATTATTTGTTTTACAAAAACCAAGCCAACTCCAATACTGGGTATATCACTCATTCGCCGACTAACCCTGAAAAACCTTTGAAATAAATAGGGTTGGTCTCGTTCCGGTATCCCAATACCAGTATCACTGATAGTGATTTCAACTTCATTAAAAAGATTATTCACAATCAATTTTACCCTACCCATTTCGCCTGTAAACCTGATCGCATTATTAAGCAAAGCATTAATTACCTGGTATAGATTTTCATGATCAGCTTCAATAACAACTTCCTCAGAAGGGTGCTCGAATGTAACCGAAATATTTTTAACATGAGCAAACTCGTAATTAGCATCTATAACGCCTTGCACTAATTTTATAATTTCTACATTCGTTCTATTAATTAAAACTAGTCTTTCCTCCAGACTAGAATTATCTAATAAATAGTTTATTAATTTAGCAAGTCTTTTTCCTTCACTCATTATAACCCGGTTAAATTCTTTCTTCATTGATTCTGATAGATCTGAATCTGATTCTATAGTTTCAGAGAAGCCAATTATTGATGCAAGGGTTGTTCTGAATTCGTGAGAAACGCTGGATATAAAATCGTACTTCAATCGATTTAACTCTTCAATTACAGATTTTTGCGGCTCAAACCTAGCTCTCTCTAAACTTAATAGTCTTTCCCTTTCAACCAATTTAGGTTTAAGCTTTAGCAACTCAGTTTCGTATTTAAGCTTTTCACTTAAATTCTTTCCTATCCCAATTAATCCAAATACTTTGCCATTACCCATTACCGTACTACAACTAAATTCAAATGGAAAAATTTGTCCTGATTGTGAGCATAGATTAGTTTTAAATTTTATTTGCCTCTTGTCCGATAGAGCACGATTTATAAAATTCGTTACTGCAGAAGAATCTTCTTTATCAACCAGCTCAAGAAAGTGCTTACCTTTTAACTCTTCTGGTGAATACTCCAGAATGTCTTTTCCGATCTTATTAATAAGATTAATTTTTCCTGCGTGGTCAAGAATGAATATTAGATCAGGAGATGTGCTAATAAGAATATTGAACTTTCCCTCCCATTCATCAGTTAGTTCTCCTTCCTCTAGAGTTCCTTTAGAAAAAGATGATGTTAAACTTTCGCTTTTGTATTCAAACCATTCTTTAACTTGTTGACTTAGGATAGAGAGGATGCCTAAAATTCTGTTTTGGCACTCATCAGTAAATTCATCTGGTTCATAAGAAAAGAGTAAGATGTATATATATAGATTTCTTTCCGAAAAGAAGTTGAGTTCATTAATAAAAAAAGAAGATAGAGAATTTTCTTTCATAAAGTCAGAGATTAAAGGCTGGGATACAACTTTCTCCGTATCAATCCCCTCTGTTTTATAAAAGTTAAACAAAAGATCGTTTAAATGTTCAAATTGATCACTATTCCCTCCCCAGTTAGTAAGAACTTTATAACCCTGATCAGTTAGCTGTAATAAATAACCTTTATTACTGGAACTAACTTTAGAAATAATCTGTAGAGTATTTTCAATCAATACATTCATTTAAAGATTTTCATTTTCTCAAAAATATACAGATTTGAACTAAAAAAAATTAAAAAATGAGGCTTGTAAATTTGGATTTTGATATTCTGTAAAAGAAAAATTCGAAGGAAAGAATCAATATTTACTATTAATATCCTCTTTTTGAAGACTTTCATAATATTTTCGAATTAAATCCTCATAATCTCTTAAGTATCCTTCTTTTACGGCTTTATTTAATTCATCACGGATTTTATTTAGTGCATTTGGATTAGTTAAATCAAGTTCAGCTGGAGATTCCCTAAGTATTGTTTCACTCGATCGGGATTCTCTTTCCTTTTCATAGTCTCTTTCATTTATTGATCTCTGAGCATCCAGAAGTTTGCTTAGAATG
>JBATIA010000464.1:0-10181 GCA_049667415.1 Ignavibacteriaceae bacterium | reverse complement strand
AATCGAGAGCGCTTGTCCATATTTCTATTTTATTATCAAAGAAATATGTAGCACCGTTGGAATAATCATCAATGTCTTTAATTACATAATGAACTTTATCCGGTTCGTACTGATAAAGAGAAGTGATCGGTCCCCATACTTCATCGGCAATTTTGGCTACAACTTTTGCAGTTCGTTCAGCGCCATTGTGGTAATGAACTTCAATGTGTTCGCCCTTAATTGAATACCAATCCAGTTCGGGATGGAACTCAGTGAATTGGGGAAATGATTTTCCCGATATAAGTGAAATAATTATAGCAAAAATTAGTTTCTTCATTGAGAATAGTATTTAATTATCAAATTGTAGAGAGTTTGATAGGCCCTGGCTGATTTTATTATTATTATTCTAATTGTGTAGATAAGATTAATATTACAGTATTTGTCATTCCCACGAAATTGGGAATCCATTAATTATCAAAGCCTGTGGATTCCCGTTTTCACGGGAATGACACTAGCAACTCCTTATTTAACAACAGCTATTTTAATTACTGCTTGTTCTGTTTTGCCACTTGTGCTGTTTGCTTCGATTCTTGCAAAGTAAACACCACTTTGAATATTGCCAACATCCCAGACTGTTTCGTTATCCATTCCACCCTGTGCTTCATCGTTAAGCTCGGCAACAAAATCTCCTGCAAGATCGAATATTTTAATATTAATTTTTGAATCTTCTGAAACGTAATAGCGAATGTTAGTTGTTCCTTCGTAAACGGGATTTGGATAGTTATAAGCTCTACTCTCCGGGAAAAACTCGTTTATCCTGTTTGTGTTTTCTGCTGCATCGATGAATGAAGTGTTCTGGTTATTACCATATAATTCTTTCCAAACAATTTCTGATTCAACTGAACCAATCGTCCAAGCCATTAATACATTATCATCATTAATTGTAACTAAACTTGCTTTGCCCTGATAATTAAATAGCGAAGGGATAACATTCAAATATTTACCAATTGAAATTGGAAATCCTGGAACCACTTTACCCGAACTACCATCAACAGCGTAAATATCACCCATAAGTTTAGTAGAAATTATTTCTCGTCTATTGTCTCCCTCAAAATCTCCTGATATTGCAGAAGTATTAAAACCATCAGATAAATCACTTTTGTCAATAAATGGAAAGTTATCAGCTGAAGATCCTTGACTATTGTACGATTGAATCTCGTAAAGATTATTTACTATAATGTATTGATTACCATCAAGTTTTTGATCTGATAAGATTATTGATGGTATTAATGGTGGATCAGCAAAGAGAGTAAATTCAGATTCAACAATCCCATTCGTAATGGTATAAATCTTACCTGAAAGAGTCCTAACAATTGACCTATAATTCCCTTCACCATTCTTTGTAGTAACTAGGTCAAGAGGTGCCTCCAATATTACATTGCCTTCGGAACTTAGATACGTTGGTATTTGCCCTGCAATAACTGCATAAAAATCTCCATCAGTTACTAGATCTTGAATGAAATTATCTTCACCTAAATCAATACTCTTTTTAAATTCAGGAATTGCACCAGAGGCGTTGCCCAATGTATAATAAAACAAATTTCCCTTTTGTGTACCGAATACTAATTCATTTTCACCTAGTGTATTTTTATTTATTATAATTGGTGTTGTGATATACTCACCAATGAATAATGAGCCTGCATTTAAAAAACTTTCATTATTAATCCAATAATTTAGCGTGCTGTCCTCTGCTCCATAAATATATGTACCATTTTCAATTATAATTGCAGATGGTTTAAGTACACTAAATTCCTCTATTTCAAAAAGGAAACTGACACCATTTGAAATAATTAGAGATGATGGATTATTTATAAGAAGCCAAACCGAGTCCCCAAATTCTAGTGAAGAAATAGTGTGCGGTTTTTCATTAGATTCAATCACCTGCCGAAACAACGGTTTCACAACAGAATCACCAAACTCTACTCTAAAGCTCATTCGGTTATCAATTTCAGAGAAATTTTTAATTGTAATTAAGCCGTTAGCGCCTGTGTTTGTGAGAGTATTTGGTCGTGTATCTTTTGCAAAACGGTTTTCAAATAAATTCGCAGGATTATCAGCATACCAGAAATCTTCACTTGTTCCCTCTCCAATTACTTCATCACCAAAAATTGTAAAGAATCTTTCTCCTATATCCTGCACACCATCAGCTTCTTCGACATCAACTCCTCTTCGCTTTTTATCAGTATTAACTTTATTCTCTGCTATTTTTTCATTGATTACATTTTCATCAATATGCCAGATTACAATTCCGTTGCCGGGAACTGCCCAATCGAATTCATCAACATCAACTATCACTCCTGAAAGTGAATCAACATCAAAGCTGCGATAGCCTGTTGTATCATTTGAAAAAGTTTTTATTCTAACAAGATCACCTGTAGCATACGTGATGGTAGAACCATCGTTATTTACATCGCGAATACGGTTTTCAACCAGATAATATTCGGAAGAGTTAAGAGGAACTTTTAGTATAACTGTATCACTCATTGTGGCAGCCAGGTTTGTAACAAGATTAACATCAGCATTTTGTAAATCCATTGTTACAGGTTCTGCCCAACCTAATTTTATTTTTGACCAGGGTGATGGTTCCGGAGGATACGTTCCTAAGTAAGCAAATATGGATTGCCCATCCATTAAACCGAATCTGCCAATAGCACTTAATCCGGTTTCAGTATCGAACAGATCAGGCAAACCGATATGGCTGCCAATGCTTGCGCAGATCAATCCGTTAATTGTAATTTCAAAAAGAAAATTACCACTGATGGTTTCTAATTCTCTGCTCTCTGTTTCAGGGATGATCATACTATTTGTAATATTGAACGAACCTCCTGAAACAGGAATTCCTTCAAAAGACTCACCATAAATCTCTTTAAAAGCTTTATCGCTGAGATAAACGGATGGAAGATCACGCTCATTGCCGATACTCCCGGGAAGAGAAACATCTCTGCCAACTCCAGCGTGAAAAATCAGGAAGACATCATATTCGCTAAAATTAAAACCGGGATTTAACTGATCTGCTTTCGTCCAGGCTTCTACAGAAAAATCTGCAATTGGAGTAAAATCATCCGAACCCGGAGGTGGTGAATAATTTCTCATCCTGTCAGAAACTGAAAAAGTATCCGGTAAAACCGTGTATTCAATTTCAAGTTTGCCTTTGGATACTTTATGAAAATAGTTTCTTGCAAACTGGAGGTGAGATTCAAAATATTTTTTATCGTGAGGAAGTGGATCTAATATATCACTACCATAATTCTGAGTATAAATCGATTCGAATTTTCCATTACCAAATGTAGTTCCATCAGCATCTTCCTGAAAGCTGACCATAATTGCAAGGATCTTTACAGTATCATCCGCAAAAGCTGATCTTTCAACTGTTCGAGGGAATGGATTGAGATTGCCAATAAAAGATTGGGCAGATAATCTGCCCAATTCAAAAATTACAAGAAGAATTAAGAGGAAATATTTCATTCTAAATTTCTAGATGCCCCTTGGGAAACCTCTTTGTGGCTCAGGAACAGCACCCCAACCGATTAATATTGTAAATCTTAATGTCTGATCGAGAGGATGGTTACTTTCTACTGAGCTTATGTAGCTAAAGTCAAACCCATAAATATCATATCTTAAACCTGCACCGAATGTTAAGAATTTTCTGTTGCCGTAAGCCGGGTCTTCATAGAAAAATCCAGCTCTTAAAGCAAAGAGAAAATCACCGGGAGTTCCATACCAATATTCCATTCCCATCGAGGTGACAATATCTCTTAATTCCTCACTAATTGGCTGGTCACCCCATGCAGTAAAGATTGCCTGGTACCAATCATCAGATTCAGAAGTGGTAGTAGTATCACCGCCTGAAATGACAGTTGTCGTGGTTCTACTGACAAGCAGTTTACTAAAGTCAAGCGTATAGACTAATGAGTTGAATTCATCTCTTAAAAGCTGGAATGCAAAACCTAATCTGAAGTTAGTCGGAATCGGGTCAGACTGTGACTGGTCAATGTAAGTAATCTTCGGGCCAAGATTGCTTAGGTTTGCACCTATGCTTAATCGATTTTCGAGTTCCCACCCAAAAATGTTAAGGTATTCGGGTCTCCACATTCCTGCAAGGTCAAAACTAACTGAGGTTGCAACTCCAGTTCCCTTTTCTTCTCCCGTAGGCTGATCTGAAAGTCGGCTATGAATAATTCTAAAATTGAATCCTACTCCCCAATCAGGACCAAGCTTGGTTGCATAGCCAAGCGTTAGTGCAGCATCATAAGCGCTGAAAGTTCCTATCGGTTCAGGTCCAACTTCAGATGTCCTGATAAACTCGCCAAAGTTCATAAAAGTAACACTTGCTGTCACATTTCCGCTTAGCTCTTCAAGATACATGCGGAAAGTTAAATAATCATAAAACAAGTCTAAGTTAAATTGCGGTAACCAGTTACTATGTGTAATACTGATTTCAGTTCCAGTAAGAAATGCAATACCGGCAGGATTCCAGAAAATTGCCGATGCATTATCAGCAAGACCGGTTCCGGATTCGCCGATAGCACTAAACCTGGAATCAGGTGCTAAAAGCAAGAATGGGACTGCTGCTTCCCCCTGAGCGTAACTTTTGCCTGGAATGGCGAGAACCATCAGGCTTAACATACAGAAGGATATAAAAACCTTCATTTTATTTTTCCTCCAAGAAATTTTACTCTCATTTATCATTACCGTTCCTCTTGTAAATTGAAATATAAGAAATTTATATCGATTAAAACCATTCAAAAAAAAATGTGTTATTTTATTACTGCCATTTTACCAATTACGCTTTCGGTATAACCACCATCCGTTGTTCTGACTATTAATTTATAAAGATAAGTCCCATTCCCAAGTTGATCTCCATCTCCATCTCTTCCATCCCAGTTAACTTTTACGAACTTCTGGTTAATATTTTTTTCTTCTAATTCCTGAATCAATCTTCCTGCGATAGTGTAGATATTTATCTTTACATCGATAGGACGCGTGAGGTTATGTTGAAAAGTAAAAGTTGTGTTCGATGAAAAAGGATTGGGATAATTGTAAACATCTCTGACAACCAGATCATTTGTGCTCAAAACAGTAAAGAAAGATTCTTCACTTGAAAAATTATTGAATACGTCCCAGGCTTTAACATCTATTGTATAATCACCGTCGTTCATTTTGTTAAACTTATAATTAATCTCTCCCTGCTTTCCACCCGCATCAAGTTCACCTGTAAAGTAATTGGTAAAATCTATAGGATTGCCCTGGTCTTCATTTAAAATTCCTTCCAGCTTATGACCAACACCTGTTCCTGTTGTGTTCAATCCGGTTTCATCTGAAAGCTTTACAATTAAATTGGGTTCAGGACCAACAAGGTAAGAATTAGCATAAGCTGCGTCCTCAAAAAATATTTCAATCTCAGGACCATTTCCATCGTTTACTGCTGTAGTATCTGTTCCGCCAACAATAATTTTATTGGTAAAAGCGAGTCCGTCTGATTCCAAATCAAAGAAATAGAAAATTATCTTTCCGTTTTTATTTTCATAAGAAATATCTTTCGGTACGACGAAATCCGCTTCGAATTCACCGTTGTTTACAGAAACTCTACCTCGGAAAATTACTCCTCCCTGAATCAACATCGGGTAGTTATCAATTTCTTCAAGAAGTTTTATTCTTTCGGAATCAAAAACCGTAAGAAGCCCTTCACCGTTAAAGTCGTTCCATTTTGTGCTATCAGGTTTGATTATTGTACCAACAATTTTTGTATTGCTTAAAGCTTTTATTTGAACATCAACATTCAATAATTGTCCGTTTATTGAATCTATTCTTCCAAAGTACTGAGGTACATTAAGCCTTAAAGTTGGATCACCTAACAGGTGAAACTTCTGATCATTTACAGAATAACGTTCAATTTTGGTTTTGAAGACTGAATATCCCAGTGTTACATTAAGATTCATAGTATCTCTTGGTAAATCCAGTAAGTATTCTACTAAAAGAAAGTTAAGAGAATGATTTTGACCAGAGAATACCAATCTGGAAGAGTTAAAAGTAGCAATTGATCCTGCATCCTTTAAGAAAAGCATTTCTTCTGCTGAGCTCTGAAAGTTAGGTATATCGTAATATCCAAAATCGCAGGTTGCAGCGCATAGGAAAAAGTATTTATCATTTTTCAACTGTGGAATTGTAACAGCTCTTTCAAAAACATATTCGTGAGCCCATACATCCGGATTACCGTGACCTATATAATTTATAAGAAGAGTTCCCTGGTTCATTGTATTTACAATATCAGTATTAGCAGCAGGTTTTCTTCTTCCATTTGCTGTTATGACTACCGGGTAATCGGCTATGTAAATCTTTTTCACATCGAACGAGGGAGGAATAACAATTTTTGCAAGAGTCTCAGATGGGGCTGTGTGCTCACTTCCTTCATACCGGCTGGAAGTAAAACCATCATCAGCAACTAGTGTCACTAGGTTACGCCAATTTCCTCGTTCACTATTTTTTTCATAGTGAATAATTTTATCTATATAAGTGTTGGCTTCATTTAAATTTCTTACAGTCAATCTTCCGAAAGCTAGATCAGGTATTGAATCTTCTCCATCAACACGCGCAAAAAAATCATCTGTACAATAAGAATCTGAACCAAAAATGAGTATAAGAGATTCTTCAGTTTCCCAGGTTGGAACAAAATTATCATTGAAACCTTCAATATTTTTATAATCAAATGTGCCCTTACCCATGAACATAAAATATTCGGGTTTTATCTGCCAATTCTCGTAGGCATACTTAATAAAATCTCTTATTGCAGAAACATCCTGAACTCCACAGGAGAATTCGTTATAAATTTTTTCCACATCAACAACAATAGTTGAAATAGGAATGCGTGATTCATTTTCACGGTAAGATTTAAGTCTGTTTGAGGCTTCAAGAAAATTTTTATGTGAAATAATAATAAACTTTGCTCCATCAACAATTCCTCTTAGATTTGAGTTTTCAACTGCTGAATGGTTAATCGGTGTTAGATAAGTATCATTTCCAATCGCAACATATTTATGAATAGAATCGGAGTTTTCTGAAACCTGGAATCTACAATCGCCCCCGCTTGGCCAGCCGGGTTTGGCTGTTATTTGTTTAACATTATAAGGATCGGTAACATCGAAAACATTAATATTAGATGAAGGGAAACCGCTGAGATAATATTCAACCAAAGCGGAGGAGTCTTTTGAGAAGAATGTAATTTTATTCTCCACAGGCTTTAGTTCCTTCTCATAACTTAATTCAAAATAATCCAGATAACCTA
The DNA here is from genome assembly GCA_049667415.1 of Ignavibacteriaceae bacterium. GTDB lineage: Bacteria > Bacteroidota > Ignavibacteria > Ignavibacteriales > Ignavibacteriaceae > IGN2. The sequence goes on along the minus strand of JBATIA010000464.1, from coordinate 2,860 downwards.
CCGATGTAACAGAGAATGAACTAATACTAAACTTTAGAGCACTACGGTTGTCAGTCAGCGTTCCATTAAACACTGCATTTTTATTGTGAGCAATTCCTAATGTATAAGAAGCATTTCCGTAACCGGACAGAGACCCTGAAAATATATTGGTTGAATTTTCAGCCAGTGTTAGAGTAAAAGCATTTGCTGAAGCATTAACAAACCTAAATTTATAATTGATTGGGAACGAAGCAATCCTGCCATCAAGTTTATTTATATAAGTTCTGCTTGTTACAGACTGAGAATAATCATCCCCGAAAAATTGTCTTCCGGATTTTGCAAGATTTATCTTATCAACTTCGTAATCAAAAAAAGCAACTGTTGAGGACTGAATATAATCCGGGTTTGTATTCAAGCTGGGCTTATTCTGAATTCTTTTACCATTATTTCCGCCAAAGGTAATCCAATAATAATTCTTATCAGAGAATGGATTATTATACCGTTTGATCGTTCCACTTGCAGGATCATAATCTCTGAACTGGCTTCCTCTTCCGTAGAAAAGTATGTAATCACTTTGATCAAAGCTGCCGTCATTTTCACCAATAATCTGAATTGCATTTTCAACTAAGTCTATTGGTCTTTCGGTAGTAATTTTTTCCGAAAGTGCTTTTCCACCATTATTATAAATTTTTATTGTTCGCGGATCAATTGATGTTAAATTGAAACCAAAGGATTCCAGTGTAGCTTTATCTATTTTATAAATACCTTCTGATGGTGCTTCAAATTTTACCCATTGACCCTCAGCCAGTAAGCTGCCCCCAGCTTTAAACAATTTACGATTATCACTCTTAATCCAGTATTTGGCAGCATCGTAGTTTATAACAGAATATTTTAGTAAATCATCTTCAGTTTTATTGCCGGTAACCTGACTATATCCATAGTCTATTCGAAAAACAATTTTGGAATAGAGTTTTATTGTATTGCTGTTTACATCAAATTTTATTGGGAAAATTCTGATAGTCTGTACAGGTAGCCCCCTGGAGATACCATAATCTCCAAAAGAAGTAAGTTCAGGGAAATCAGTGTAATTGAAATACTCCGGTGAGGTTTCGTATCTAACAGCATCAAGTTCCTTTTCTTTTTCTAAGGTTGGTATCGGAATGACTTTGCCATCAATCTCTTTGTAAACTGAATTTAATACTCTAATCGAGTTACCGAATTCTGAGGGGACACCTATGATTAATCTTCTCTCTGGAATAGCTGGAACTCCAGCAGGTAATGATTCATCAATATATCCAAAGGCCAAGCTTGCATTTCTGAATTTTTGATTGTTTATTACTTTGATCGAAGTATCAATAAACTGAGGAGTATATTCTAAGGTAATTGAATTTTGATCTGAAGAGACAACTCTAAGATCCTGCTGGGGAAACAGTAAGGTAGTTACTGTAAAAAGAATTATTAGGATTTTGCTAATCATTATAAGGTAATTTTAGAATTACTCTAATTGAATTTATTCTGTACTATGTCTTGTTTATTAAAAATTCTACTCAGAATATTGATGATGTAGCAAAAACTCTATGAAATCTCCTTTATTTTGAGCGAAATTTAGTTAACTAAATGCTTACCAGTCAAGTCATTTCTTTCATTTTTAAATCCTTTATTTTTTCAAGTATTTCATCTGTTTTTCTGTAAGTTGCCGGAAATGTGGAATCTACCCATAAAATTCTTTTATCAGTTCCAATTAATACCAATAATCTTTTATTCATTCCAAGGAAATTGATTGCGTCAAACTGTTTACTTACTTTTTTTTCATTATCGGCGAGAAGAGGAAAATTAAGTTTAAGCTTTCCACAAAATTTTAAGTGTGATTGAACAGAATCAGTACTTATTCCAACCACATTAATACCATTCTTGATAAAATCATCAAGGTTATCATTGTATTCTGAAAGCTGTGTTGAACAAACTGGTGTATTATCCTTTGGATAAAATGCTAGAAGAAGAATTTTATGAAGATTCTTATAAAGTTCAAAATCTTTTCCTTTTTCATCTTTCAGAATAAAATTTGAGGTCAGATCTCCAGCTTTCATAGTCCAAGTTCCTCTTTATTCTTTCTCATTGCACTAATACAGAACTGTATGTGTTCCTCAAGAGGAACTCCTAACTCCTCAGCTCCCTTTTTAATATCTTCCCTGTTGACTGCTCTTGCAAATGCTTTGTCTTTCATTTTTTTAAGAACCGATTTTACTTCCACTTCATCTACAGTTCTTGAAGGACGAACATATGTAACTGCTGTAATAAAACCTGCAAGTTCATCACAGGCAAACAATACTTTTTCCAACTTTGAATTTCTTTTTACCCCAGTGTAATCGGCATGTGACATTATTGCATTTCTGAATTCTTCACTGAAACCTTTTTCTTTTAATATTTCATTTCCTTTGAAGGGGTGACCTTCTTCGGTTGGAAACATTTCATAATCAAAATCATGTAGCAACGCTACATTTCCCCAATAATTTTCATCTTCATTAAATTTTGCAGCGTAGGCTTTTACACAAGTTTCTACTGCATAAGCATGTTTAAGCAGGCTATCACTTTTAGTATGCTCCATCAAAATTGAAAGACAAACATCTCTATCAATATGAATATCAATCATTCTATTCTCCAATTGCTGATTATTGATTATCGTTCAACTTGATTGAAACCCGGACACAAATCCCCAACAACACAATTCATACATTTTGGTCTACGCGCAATACATATCTTTCGACCGTGGTTCATTAAATAATGACCAAGGTTTATCCATTCCTTTTCAGAAAAAAGTTCTTTTAACCTATCTTCAATTTTATCGGGATTTCTCGAATTAACAAAACCCATCAGATTGGAT
>JBATIA010000463.1:0-5368 GCA_049667415.1 Ignavibacteriaceae bacterium | reverse complement strand
AGCTCAGCTGGTTCAGAGCACCTGCCTTACAAGCAGGGGGTCATAGGTTCGAATCCTATAGCTCCCACACCTCTTCAAATTTTTAACTTTAACTATCTCAGATCAATATCTTAAACTAAATTTAATTTCTCCGTAACTCTGATCATTCTTATTACTTTGGGTTATGTTCTCTTGATGATTAAAGTTATATATTAGTTCAAATATAAAATCTCTAATGGGTTCCAGCCTTAAATTAAAATTAATTACTTGATTATTTATTCTGATGCCGTCCAGAAAAATTGCATCTTTAATTTCGGGGTTTTTTCCGTGAGACAGATAGATATCCCCGCCAACATTTTTCATCAGAATTCCATTTTCATCATAAACATTTTCACCACTACGGATGAAACGATAATCCAAAATTAATCGTATCCAATCATTAAAATTGTAAGCCAGCCTGCTTAATATTTCATCGGCATTAGGTCCAATTGGATGTCCTAAATTTACTCCCCAACCGGAGTAAGTATTTTTAACATCATAATGAGAATAAACGAACGGTCTTATTTTAGTATACTCCACTATAAGTGAAAGATTATTCAGAGTAAAAGCTTTATACCAAAACATCCCTAACTGATATGCAGTTTTATTTTTGTAACTGTCTAAATTCTGCAAGTTTGAAAGAATATTTTCATCGAGTAGAAAAGTAGCCTGCAACTCAAGGTTATTTATAAAGCTGGTCTGTAAATCAAAATATAAATTTCCATTATCTCTATCCTGAATTGAATGCTCGACAAATTTATAAAAGCCCAATGGTGACAGGTAAGCCAGATCAATGCCCCGATCAGAGTATACTATGCTCTCTCCAATACCAATGTCAAAAAATTTATTAAAAGATAATTTAAACCTGTTGAAAGCCCAGAATTTAGTGTATCTCTTTGATCTATCGGGAGAGAATTCACCAACTGTTGAACCATGAACTGATGAGAAATGGACAATTCCATAATCAAAATCGAACTGTAAAAAATCTAATGCCGGTCCTAAACCTGATAAAAGCAGCTTATTGCCATAACCATAACCGATAGTTTTATACTCACGCCCCACCTGAAATGACAGGCTCATATCCTCGGCGGGCTGTGTATTATACTTTAAATATCCTTCAGTAAAATCATAGTTACCAATGTTCTCCATATTTTCAACCCACTTATAGCTTTGAAGTAGCCTTGGTTCAATTAACTCAGCCACCTGCCTGCTGCCTGCTGAACCGCCTTTTAAAAATGAAAAATTGTAACCGAGATGATTAAATAAAGTTCCATGAAATCTAAATCCTATGTCGAATAGATGGGCATTATTTACTATTGGTTTGAATTGTTGTCCATAGTAATAGTGTCCAAGCAGTTCTACGAAAACATTTGCATTCTCCTCTTGATATGCATAAAAGTATTTAACTTTATTTGAGAATGCTTCAGATGAGCTTGTACCGAAATCTTTTTCGGAATGAAAAAAATACGTTGTGTTTTCAAGATCGATCAATTCGTAAAATTCAACTTTATAACGCTCTAATAAATCTCTTTCCGTTTCACTTAGTTCATCTATTTTATTTTCTATTCGCTGTAAATAAGCCTTTACCTGAAAACGTGAAAGGTTAGGTATATCTTCACTGATAAATGGAATAACATTTTTAACTTTCATTTCCTTAAGAAAAGTGTACACAGTATGGTAAAGGGGTACATTATCTACCTGTCCAAAAATATTTACGAAAAATAATGGAAGCAGTAGAATAAATCTTTTTAGGAATAATTTCATATTAACATGAAAATAGTTAAAAAGTTATTATGAAATATAATAATTGAAGAAATGAATGAATAGCTATCAATTACCACAGAGATCTAATTATTTACAAAGAAATAGAAAAACTAACCATTACTAGTAAGCTTTTAATCGGGATCGATCCAACTTCATTCTATAAATCGAATTTCACTTGGACAGGTGAGACTCAGTCCCATCTTCCATTGCGCAGTAAAAAACCCTCCACATTGGGAGGGCTTTTTTGTTATGCGGGGCCGACGAGACTTCCCGAATTTTATTCGGGACGACCTCCTGCTCGAATTAATTTTTCAATAAATCTCCGACTTCTCCTCCTTTTAATTTCTCTTTCTCTTTTTAATGCTTCCATTTTAGTCTGATAAGTTTCGTGGTATACAATTTTCCAGGGAATTCCTCTTTTTGTATATCTGCCCCATCCTGAATTATGTCATTCCAATCGCCATTCCAAATCATCCGTTGATCCTATGTAATAATTATCTATTGTTAATGAATACAATATGTAAGTGTAAAATTTCATCATTCAAAAAGAAAAGCTCAGATAACCACTGAGCTTTTCTATGCGGGGCCGACGAGACTCGAACTCGCGACCTCCTGCGTGACAGGCAGGCGTTCTAACCAAACTGAACTACGACCCCATGGAATTAAATTCCAAGTAATAAAATATTCTTTTCAAACTTTATTGTCTGAAAAAAGCAGACCAAATATATAGGCTGCAATCCCTAAAATCAATAATATTTTATATATGAAATTTTCATCTATTCGTCCCCGAAAGCTATTCCAACCGCCCTCGCAGCCATTACTGCTTGATTATCAGGCTTAACTAATTTTTGCTTTGAAATTGCATCTTCAATTTTAACATCCACTATTTCACTTCCTTTTAGTGCAACCATGCGTCCAAAATTTTTCTTTGAAGCCAGCTCTATCGCAAAAGCACCAAACTTGGTTGACAGAATTCTATCATAAGGAGTTGGACTACCTCCTCTTTGTAAATGCCCCAGTACAATAACTCTTGTTTCTCTTCCCGTATTCTTCTCGATGTTATCAGCAACAACTTTTCCAATTCCACCAAGTTGAATTGGATCTGTCCTCTTAACATCAGTTCCTTTAGTTATAAATTCACCACCAATAGGTTTTGCACCTTCTGCTACACAAACCAAGCTGAATCTTTTTCCCTGGAGTTCTCTTTTATGAATTTTATCGTAAACACTTTCCCAGGAAAAAGGGATCTCAGGGATTAAGATAACATCCGTACCACCCGCTAATCCGCCATGAAGCGCAATCCAACCTGCATATCGCCCCATGACTTCTACTACCATAACGCGGTGATGCGAAGATGCGGTTGTATGTAATCTATCGAGTGCCATAGAAACTACGTAAACAGCAGAATCGTGTCCAAAAGTCATATCGGTAGCATCAAGATCGTTGTCAATAGTTTTGGGAACTCCAATTACATTTATTCCCATATCTATAAGTTTTTTACAAATGTGCATGGTCCCGTCTCCACCAATAGCGATGACGGCATCAAGATCCCAGGCTTTGTAATTTCGCAAAACATTCTGCGAACGGTCAACTATCTCTACTTTCCCATCTTTTTCTACTGGCCAGTGAAACGGATCACCTTTATTGGATGAACCAAGAATTGTCCCACCTCGAGAGAGTATTCCAGAGACATCCTCATTCCTCAGCTCAGTAGCTTTACCCTCCACAAATCCCTCAAAACCATCTAGAATTCCAAATACAGTCATTCCGTAATCCTGTGCAGGTTTGGTTACTCCACGAATTACAGCATTTAAACCAGGACAATCTCCACCTCCGGTAAGTACACCTATTTTTCTAACTTCATGATTTTTAGCCATCATTTATTCCTTTTCTACTAAATACTCTATTGGATGTTTTGAAGTGAAGCTTAACGAGTTTAGCCAATGTATCTTCTCCATATTTTTGAAACAGATGCTTTGCAGCACTTTCAACTTCTACTGAAGATCCTTTAGGTATTTCAATATTAAATTTTCTTGATTGAATCTTAAACCAATTTATCACCGATTCCCGTGCAAGTATCGAAGCAGCAGCTACTGCCGAAAATTTTTCAGCTTTCGTAACCTGCTTAAGATTAATTGTTCTTCCTTTTACCTGCAGCGCATCAAGTATTATTTTTTCATTCCCAAATTTATCACTAATTACTTCACCTGCATCACATTTATTAAGAAGATTCTCAATTACCCGTGCATGTGCCCAACCCATTAACCTGTTAAGATTTCCCCTCTTCACATATAGTTGATTATACTTTTCAGGTGAAATAAGAACTGTATCGAATAAAACTTTTGGATTTTTATTAATTTCAGATGCGATTTGTGCAATCTGATAATCACTTAATTCCTTGCTGTCTCTAATACCGATCGATCTTAACAATTTACCCGTTTCCGGTGTAAGATAAACACCTGCTACAACCAGAGGTCCAAAATAGTCACCTTTACCAGATTCATCGGTACCAATGTATGGATAGGATGGTTCCTCTTCCGGTTTTGAATCATCGAAAAATTTTTCACCAAAGATTAAGTCGTTTACATTTTGGTAAAGTTTTAATTCTTTATTCCCTTGCAGAACAACTTTATTTCCCTTCTTCCCGAAAAATACAAGCAATGAAATTTTTTCCTTATTATCAGAAATGGCAAACTGATAAGAGAATTCATTTCTAACCGGTATAGAAACCTGGAAATTCTCTTTTTCGAGATAAGCTATATAGCGTTCTGTTATTTTTAAGGCAGTCTGCTCTTTTGAGTCCAAAGAATAAAAAATCTATCAATTATGATTAAAATTTGAATTAGCGAAAAATACAGATATGAATATTTAAAAATTAGATTATTTTTCAAATTATTGCATATGATTGAATTGACAAATGACTTTATGTGTTGTAACTTTCACTAGTGATTAATTTCAGGATAATTTAGTAATAATTTATTGAGGAAAATGAAAACAATTAGTGTATTAATATTCTTACTGATTGGATGCATGATGGTATTAGGCCAAAACGGTGATAAAACTATGTTGACAAATGATGAAATAAATGAACTCTCTTCCAAATTAGCGATGAAGCTACTTCTGAATGATCCACAGAAATCAGGCATAATAAATCTTTTGAAAACTTATAGCACAGAATTGACAAAAATTAATTCTGGTTCCGGAGAAAGTACTTATAAAAATAAGCAGGAACTAGTTTCCTCAATAGGTTCTCAGATTAAATCTTTGTTTGATGCAAAACAGAAAATGAAATTCGATGTTTTGGAAAAAGAGTGGTGGGCTTCAGTTAATACAGAGGAAAGTGATTAGAGTTAAGGGGCATTGATTCTGTTTCTTACGCTGTTTAACCCCTATTCATTTATGTCAGTATTGATTTAAATAATCTTTCCGAGTATTTTAAAATGTGTTTAATTTTTGACCCTTTCAAAAGGTTCTCCCCTGCCTTTTGAAGCACAAGGGTCGGCGCCCAGTGTTACCCCAACACTGGGTCGTTTTTTTTCAGGCATAAGCTAACTCGTCTCTGCAAACGCAGAGCAGAAGCATGATC
>JBATIA010000462.1:0-1582 GCA_049667415.1 Ignavibacteriaceae bacterium | reverse complement strand
TGGGCGACACAGAAGAAGACGCCATTTTTGTTGCAGATAAATGCTGTAACTTAAGAATTTTTTCCCAGAGGGATGCATTCGCAGAAGGTGATGAAGAAAAAATGAATAAATCTGTTAAAGATGTTTCAGGTGAAATTCTTATTATCTCTCAATTTACGATTTACGGTGATACTTCAAAAGGCAACAGACCAAGCTTCATCGAAGCAGCCAGACCAGAAGAGGCTATTCCTCTGTACAATAAATTTATTGCAAGGATTAAAATGAACCTGGGTGAAGATAGTGTAAAGGAAGGTATTTTTGGTGCAATGATGGATGTGGAACTTATAAATTATGGACCGGTGACTGTCATTGTCGAATCTAAGTAAGTTGAAAAAGTTATTATTATTTTTCGCTTAGAATATTATGCATAATATTTTAATGGTATTTCTTGATGGAGTTGGGATAGGGAAGAAAGATGAATTACACAATCCTTTCTACAAATATGGATTTAAAACTTTTAAGAATTTATTTGGGACTATACCATCGCTTGATAATCAGAGACTAACAAACGGTACCAATTTTCTTTTTCCTACCGATGCCACCTTAGGAGTTGATGGATTACCTCAAAGCGGCACCGGACAAGCTGCATTATTTTGTGGTTTTAATGCACCGAAATTTGCCGGAAAACATTACGGTCCTTATCCTTTCACAACCACTATTCCTATTTTGAAAAAAGAAAGTCTATTGGTTTACTTCAGGGATAAATATGACAGTAGCTATTTTGCAAATGCGTACCCAAAAGCCTTCTTTGATTATATAAATTCGGGAAGATCGCGTTTAAGCGTTACAACTTTAACCTGCAAGCTTGCCGGAATTAAGTTGAATCGAGTAAGTGATGTAAGAACTGGTAATGCTTTAACGGCTGAACTTACAAACGAAAGATGGAACCAAAGGCTTGGTTATAAGCTTAAAGTAATAAAACCCAAATCTGCTGCACGAAGGCTCCTAAAAATTGCAAAAAAATATAAATTTACTTTATACGAATATTATTTAAGCGATCATCTTGGACATTTAAGACTTTCAAATGAGTTTGAAAAGCTTTTTACAGAAATGGATGAATTTTTATTCACATTATTAAATGAAGTTGATTCTCAAAGAATGACTTTAATAATTTGCTCTGATCATGGCAATCTTGAAGACCTATCAGTGAAAACTCATACAAGAAATCCTGCGCTAACTATTACTTCTGGAAAAGCAGCAAAAGCAATCGCTGAGTCGGTCACAGATATCACACAGATTAAAGAAGCAATAATTAAATATTGCCAATGAAAGACTATCCTGCTATAAAATTTACTCTTTTGTTTATTCTCGGCATTTTATCAGCACATTTCTTCTATATAAATTTTATAATAGTGATCATACTATTCCTTGTTAGTGTGGTTTTATTTTTAATTTATAAAAGATTTAGAGATAATTTTTACTTCTCATTTTTTGTATTTCTTGCCGCTGGATTTTTAATTTTTTCGATTGGTAATCATTTGGCGAAAGATAATGAAAGCTCATTCAATCCGTTTCTTACCGGAATAGATAAAGTGAAGAATAC
>JBATIA010000461.1:0-1917 GCA_049667415.1 Ignavibacteriaceae bacterium | reverse complement strand
CCTCTGGAAAGAAGAAAATCATACAACTCTTTCACTTGTGGAATTGCAGGGGCTTTCATTTCAGCATTCCATTTTTTGTTCATTTCATAAACGTAACCAAAACCCATTTGTTCAGCTAGTTCATAATTGTTCAGCACGGTTTCGTCAACATCAAAAATAACAACGGAGTTTTCTTTAAAATTAACTTCACTAAATTCTTCTTTTGCTTCTTCAATTACAGTATCAAGCTCCTTATCAAACATTCCGGATTCATAATACTCCTTAACTTCTTCTCTTGCTACTGAAAGGTTAACTGGTTTATTATCATTCGAGCAAGAAAGGATAAGCAGGTTAAGAATAAGAGTAAGAATTAATTTGTGGAAATGCATTTGAGTAATGTTATATTTCAAACAAAGTTTTGGAAAGTTGAGACTGACGAATGATGGATTGGAGTGTTCCAATTTTAATTTCTTTATGATTCGGGACAGGAACTGTAATCGTAGTTTCTCCTGACTTTTTCTGCATCACAATATGACTCCCCTTTTGTCTGATTTGCAGGAATCCATTCTGTTCAAGAATCCTGCAAACATCCTTACCGGATAAAACTTTTAATTTACCCAACATTAACCTCAAGCTGAGTCACAAAAAACTCAGAGTGAAGTCTTTCCTGAATTTCAGAGGGGGAAGCTGATTCGAAAAATAACTCGATTGCCTCCTTGAGGTTCTCACGAGCTTCTTCAACATTAATTCCCTGGCTTGCAATGTCAAGCTCTGGGCAAAGTGCAACGTACATATTCTCTTCTTTTTCAATTATTGCAGTAAAGCTTCTTTTGTTTTTCATAAGTATTTCCTTTTCAATTCTATTCTAAAATACATACTCAGAAAGTGTGATACAATATACTCTGTTCCAAAAGATTGCTTCGTCCCGATAAATTGTGATTCGTAATGACGGTTTTTGTTTACCTACCAAAGAAAAATATTAATGGTCTTTCAAGGCGTTTTGCCCATTCTTTTTCATTATGCTCTGCTCCTCGTGCATAGAAGTAATCTACATCTGTTCCGATAACGTAACCCATCTGTGTTAATTTGCAGAACATTCTTTGTCCGCGAATCAATCCATCCTCACCGTGATCAATATAAAATTTAATATGCTTCTTTGGTCCGGTGTATTCATCCAGCATTTTAAAAACTTTATCATCATTATAATAAAAGGAGCTGGACATACATCCCGCCATACCAAAAACTTCCGGGTGTTTCCATGCTATCAGGAAGGAAGCAAGTCCTCCCATCGATGAACCCATAATTGCAGTGTTCTTATTATCTGGAAGTGTTCTGTATTTTGAATCGACAAAAGCCTTGAGCTCTTCAATTAAAAACTTTCGATACCTTTCACCTTTTTCACTATCACTGTATTCCTCAAGCCGGTTTTCATTATTGTAAATTCCAACAACGATGATTTCTTTTATTTTATACTCCCTAATTAGGCGCGTAACAGTTTCATCCACTTGCCAGTCTTTTCCTGCATATGAGGCTTTGGGATCAATCAGGTTTTGCCCATCGTGCATATAAAGTACAGGGTAACTCCTCGCAATATTTTCATCATACCCAGCAGGAAGCCAGACAAAAAAATCACGTTTAACATTCATAATCCGGGAGTAGATCTCACGATGAAACTCAACATTACCAATTATCGCCAGGGTATCTGTTCTCTTTTTCTTGCGAAACTTTCTTTTTCTTTTGAAGAATGTCATTTAGTCTGCTATTTATAAAATCTTTATTAAGAAAACGTAAAAATAACCATCATGGTTTAATTATTGAAGAATTTTATAGGTGAAGATGCACTCTTTAATTCTGAAAAAACCTCTTAAAAAAAGAGTAAAAAGTAGATTTTTAGTTCAAATTTGTAGATTTTAGGAGTGCCAATTAGAATAATTTTAA
>JBATIA010000460.1:0-1629 GCA_049667415.1 Ignavibacteriaceae bacterium | reverse complement strand
GTATCAATCCTTACAAGTCCCACTTTTTCCATAAAGTGGACCTAAGCAGTTCTACTTTGTCAAGTTTAAGAGATTAAAATTCAGATAGTTAGGACAAATTAGAAAAGATAGTTATATATTTATGATGGTCGGTGATAGTTCCTTTTCTCTAGGAACAAAAGTAACATTACCGGCGATTTAAAAACATCGAAAAACGATCTTTATGAAATATTACGAGTCTCTCGTAAGGGAGACTTTGATGCGTATTTCATTGATTATCAGCAGGTTTTCAACTTAAAGACGATGAATGTACTTGGTAGTGCTGTTTCCTATTTAAAGGGTCTGTTTTTAACAGAGAAATCAAAGCGCAATATTGAAAGGATGAGTGATCAATTGGGCGGCAATTATCAGAAGGATCATCATTTTATTAGTGATTCACCCTGGGATGGCAAGGAGGCGATGAAAATTGTAGCTAAAAAGACCAATGTCGCACTTGGTCCTTTTGAAAAACAGGGTCTGATGATAGATGAGAGTTCCACTAAAAAATCAGGTAAAAAGTCAGTGGGTGTTTCACGACAGCACAATGGGAATTTAGGTAAAATTGAAAACAGTCAAACGGGAGTATATGCCTCTTTGAGTACCAATGAAAAAGTATGCTTAGTGAACGCTCGCTTATATTTACCCGAAGAATGGACCAACGATAAAGAAAGGTGTTTGAAGGTAGGTGTGCCCTTGAAAGATATATGCTACAAAACCAAACCACAACTTGCGTTGGATATAATCGATGATTTAGATCAACAGGGGATTAAATATGGATGGATTGGTGCAGATGGATTATATGGAGCCAGTACGGAGTTTAAAAATCAACTGGATATTAGGGATAAGAAATATGTCCTTGATATACACTGCGACCAGCATGTATTTACAGAGGAACCCGAAATTTTCATACCTCCTAAATCGACCGGTAAAGGAAGGAAATTCACAAAATTGATTACAACGAAAAAATCTGTAGAAGCCCGGAAATACAAGCAAACACTGGGGAATGAGGATTATAGGCCGGTAAGAATAAGGAAAGGAACCAAAGGGTGGATCTTAGCAAATGTACATGTAACACAAATTTATACCTGGGACAAGAAATCTGACAAGGCAATCGAAAAAACACTAATTATAACGACTCGAAATAGCGGTGAAACCAAATACTCAATAAGTAGTTTTACTATCCAGGAAAAAACTCCTGAGGAATTTGCCTATATGCAATCGCAAAGGCACTGGATTGAAAGAGCTTTTCAAGATAGTAAGAGTGATCTGGGACTAACCGAATATCAAGTAAGAAAGTATCACGCTTGGTATCATCATCAAGCCTTAGTCATGATGGCGATGAACTACGTCTTACTTTTGAAAATCGAAAGGCAAGAAGATCTCCCAATATTATCGACAGCTGACGTTCGATATCAAATAATGGCAGCTCTAAAGAATAAAGGTGCGAACTTAGGACAGGAGATGGAAAAAATGTTAAAAAGACATAATCAGCGAACGAAAGATATTAATAGGTATTATCCTAATAATGAATATTTTATGAGCGATTCCTAATCTGACAAAGTAGAATTATTTAGTAATCGGAGTCAACACAATGTTTCTATAAGACACTTT
>JBATIA010000459.1:0-7184 GCA_049667415.1 Ignavibacteriaceae bacterium | reverse complement strand
CCATTCAGAGAGCGGTTAAATTTTCCTAAGTCTGATTCAATGTTGATTATGTTGTTATAAGTTTCTGCCGGGACTTTAGCACCATCTAATACTGCTTTCTTGAGGTATGCAAGCTTATCACTAAGTTCCTTACGGAATGCATCAGCGCCTGAAATTGCACGTGTAAGTTCCGCGACTTTTTTATTGAACGCATCGAGCGCAACTTTATCTTCAGCAGGAAGAGTAGTGTTGTTCAAAGGTCTGCAAATAAATTCTTTTGGAGAAACCATCTCTGTGAAATTTCCATCCTGAAACTTTGAAAATGAAACAAAATATTTTCCCGGCACAACCATGTAACCTTTATCAGCTTCAATCCACGGGATAGAATCATCAAATGGTTCAAGCGAAATTGGAGTTGGCGGGGTATATCTGAAATTCCACACTAAACGATTTACTCCTTTTTTTGCATCGGATTTTATTTTGCGGATTACATTTCCAGACTCGTCTGTAATTGTAAACAGGAGGTAAGCCTCAGCTTCTTCCTGCTCATTCTTCAATGTCTCATAGGATGGATATTTAATATCCTCTTTGTTCTTTTGCTTTTTCTTCTCTTCATCCCTTCGAATTTCTTTTAGAGTTTTAAATTCATCTTTCAGGTAATAAGTGAATATGGCGCCTACTTCAGGATTGGGAGCGGAGTAAAAGCTTGCACCCTGAAATGCAACTCCCTTAAATCCAAACGGATTCGACTGAACGAACATCAAAGCGTCTTTGATAGGAAATATCTCTGCTTCTTTCTGTAAATTTTCTTTTGACATAAATCTCAGCGGAGAATAATCATCAAGTATGTAAACTCCTCTTCCAAAAGTGGAAACAACCAGATCATTTTCTCTTTTTTGAATCTGTAGATCCATAACCATAGCTGGCGGAATTCCGTTACTCAATTTTATCCATTCATCTCCACCATTGATTGAAAAGGATACTCCCCAAAAAGTTCCGACGAACAATAAATTTTTATCGATATGATCTTCTGCTATTGAATAAGTGCTTCCCTTTTCAGGAATGTTATTGTTTATTGAAAACCAGTTCTTTCCACCATCAGTTGTTTTATATAAATATGGCTTGTAATCTCCACCGAAATAATTATTGCAGGCTGTATAAGCAACAAGCTTATCAAAATTTGAGGTGATTATTTGGGAAACTCTTACATACTCAGGAAGTCCGGGTATAGAAGATTTTGTCCAATTAGTTCCTCCATTAGTTGTAAAATGGATTAATCCATCTCCTGAACCGACGAATAAAACATTTTCATCCATTGGTGATTCTGCAACTGTTACTATTTGTGCCATCGAACCTTTTCTTGCAAGCTGATCAATACTCCAGCTTTGTCCCATAAGTTTTTGCATTTCTTTTGGAACACCTCTAGTAAGATCGGGACTAATTTCTCTCCAGGTACTTCCCTGGTCATCACTTCGCATAAGCTTGTTGCCCCCATGGTATAATCTATTGTTATCAAATTTTGAAATTAGTAATGCAGCATCCCAGTCAAAACGATATGCTGTGTCTGCAAAATCCTGGGGTTGAATGTAGAGATTTTCTCCACTCTTTTTATCAAAGCGAACAAGCCCACCAAACTGCGATTGAGAATAAATAATGTTCGGATCTTTCCAGTCAACCTGAGTTTTAAACCCATCTCCTGAGTTGGTAAAGAGCCAGTCCTGATTAAGTATTCCCGCAGAGCTTATTGTACGTGATGGACCACCTAAACTATTGTTATCCTGCGTCCCGATATAAATATTGTAGAAAGGTTCAGCGTTATCTGTAGTTACTTTATAAATCTCTGTGATTGGAATATTTGATTTAAAATCCCAGTTCTTTGCCTGGTCGAATGTTTCGTAAACACCACCATCGCAACCTGCACGTAAATGTTTGTTATCATTTGGATTAATCCAAAGTGCATGATTATCGACGTGCTTTAAATTATCACCTAAATTTTTCCATGTCTTACCGCCATCAACAGTAACTTGCAAAAATGTATCGTCGCTGTATACTCTTTCAACATCTATCGGGTCGCAATAAAGTTCATGGTAATAAAATGGGGCAGAAGCATTGTAGCTGTTTTGCTTTGTCCAGCTAGCGCCTCTATCCATACTTCTGTAAACTCCTTTGTCCTTATCTGTAGCTTCAATTATGGCATAGAGGTAATCAGGATTAACAGGAGAAATTGCCATTCCAATTCTTCCAATATCTTCTGATGGCAAACCACCTTTCAGTTTTTCCCAGGTCATTCCAAAGTCAAGGCTACGGTATATTCCACTCTCCGGTCCGCCGTAAATCCCCGTATATAAATTTCTCATTCTTTGATGGGCAACTGCGTACAAAATGTTCGAGAATCTTGAATCAATATGAACCTGGTAACAGCCTGTATATTGACTAATTTTTAAGACGTTCGTCCAGTTTTTACCACCATCAACCGTTTTGTAAATTCCTCTGTGTCCACCTGCATTTCTTGAAGAACCATAGGCAGCAACATAAACTATGTCCGAGTTATTTGGATCGATTGCGATTCCACCAATCTGGTCTGAGCTATCAAGTCCCATATTCTTCCAGCTTTTACCGCCATCTTCGCTCTTATAAACACCATCGCCATAAATTACATTGTTCTGGTTATTGTTTTCACCAGTGCCGACCCAAACTACATTCGTATTTGTGGGATCAATCGCAACACATCCAATTGCATAAGATTTATTTCCATCAAAAACAGGGGAGAAGGTCACCCCGCTATTAGTTGTCTTCCACAATGAACCGTGACCGGAAGCAACATAATATTCGCTGTAGTTGAATGGATTCACAGCTATATCAACTACTCTTCCTCCAGTCACTGCTGGTCCGATGCTTCGGAAAGAAAGACCGGCGAGTGAAATATTTTTAAGTGAATCAGGTTCCGAATCTCCCTGACCGAAAATGATTGATGAAGTTGCAATTAAAAGAGCTGAAACAAAAACAGTTAATATTTTTTGCATAGTTATAACTCAGAATAGATTATTGGTTGGTTGAACCGGCAGAGCATTGCTGCACCGGGGCGAATTGTATGAATGTATGGTTGTATGATTGTATGAGAAATTATTATTGAAAACTTCTCTAAAATTAAGGGATAGTTGGAGTTAATTCCAAAGATTTTGGATGAATGGTTAGACAGATTTACTAAGTATTGTCAGGTTATTATTCAGATTTTTCACGGTTGTTTGGATTATAAAGCCTCAGCTAACTCAATTTAGGGCTAGATTATCTAACCCCAATCAGCATCATAAACTGGTAAGGTTCTAAAGTAAGATTTTGTGCAGCAGTAATAGTTTTCCCTCCGACAACATCCGTTACTGTTTTGCTTAAGCCCAATTGCCGCAGTCGATTACCTGCAATGTTTTGATCTTCATCGCTAAAGTTTGCAATTATAAAAACACTATTCTCCTGGTAATGCCTGAAGTAAGCTAGAATATGATCGTTTCCTGTATCTGCAAACTCAGTATCGGAACCGGAGAGTGCCTGAGTTCTTTCTCTTAATTGAACGAGTTTTAATAAACCACTAAACAACGTGCCTTCAGGTGAATCCGGGTTAGATCTTTCCTTGCTTTTATTCCAATCAAATTTAGTCCGGTGTATCCATCTTGTATCACCAATTTTTTCAGGAGAATTTTCATAATTGTAATCATTCAGTATTCCAATACCGTCGCCAATATAGATTAGCGGAATTCCGCCTATGGTTAGAATAATTCCGTGCAATAAGTGAATTCTCCTGATTGCTAATTCAATTTTTTTCTCATCTTTTTCTTCCAGAGCTTGTTCTAAACCTGCAAGCGAAGCGGTGGTTCCGGAAACTCTACCTTCTTTTGTTTTTATATCTTCCTGGAATGGTAATCCTTTTGCAAAACTTCCGGGATATCTTCCAGTGTAAAATTCTGAAAGAAAAATCCTGTGCGCTCTTGGATTAATTCCCAGTGCTTCGGCGTCATCATTTGAAAATGTCCAGCCGATATCGTCGTGACTGCGGATATAGTTTACCCACATGCAATTAGCGGGAATTGTAAATCTTTTATCAAGCGCAGTTTGAAGAAGATTGATTTTTTTTGTTGCAAGTGATTCCCACAGAAGTGCCATCATCTGGGGATTGTAAGAAAGCTGACATTCATTCTCGCTTATGTATTTATTTACTTCATCGGGGTGAACTATAGCTTCAGATTTAAATAAGAAAGAAGGTGCGGCAATTTTCATTACTGCATTAAATGCCTGGGTTATTAGATGAGCTTCCGGTAGGTTTTCACAGTTGGTACCTAATTTTTTCCATATAAAAGCAACAGCGTCAAGTCTTAATATTTCAACTCCCTGGTTAGCAAGGAATAACATTTCGGCAGCCATTTTATTAAAGACTACAGGATTTTCATAATTTAAATCCCACTGGTAATTATGGAATGTTGTCCAAACCCATTTCTTTATCCTGCTTCTGTAAGTAAAACAACCGGGATGATCATCCTGGAAAACCGGGCGGATTGTTTTTTCAAATTGATCGGGAATTTTTCTATCAGGAAACATCCTGTAATAATTCTGAAATTCTTCATCGCTGGCAATTGCCCGCTTTGCCCATTCGTGTTCATCTGATGTGTGGTTGAAAACAAAATCTAAAACCAGACTTATACCATGATTGCGCATCTCCTCGGCAAGTTTTTTAAGATCATCCATTGATCCAAGCTCAGGATTAACTTCACGGTAACTGCTAACTGCATATCCTCCATCGTTATCACCTTCAGGTGTTTTAAAGATTGGCATCAGGTGAAGATAAGTCACACCAAGTTCTTTTAAATAGGGAATTTTTTCCCTCATACCTTCAAGATTATCCGAAAAAAGATCAACATAGCAGACTGCACCCAGCATCCGGTTTGATTGATACCACTTTGGATCATTCGCACGAATTGCATCAAGCGCTTTTAATTCTGCTGGTCTTTCAATCCATGCTTTAGTTGCTGTATCAAGGATATCAGCAAGATGGTAAAAGAAATCATATTCTTTACCGTACAATTGAAGAAGTAAAGAAAACAGTCTGGGAAAATGTTGACTAAGCCTTTGGATATAACTCTGCCATTCCACTTCCTCTACTTTGTTATTGTACCTTTCAGTTAAAAGCGGAAGTAGTCTTTGTAAAGAGGAAGCTGATTGTTTTTGATTCCAATTAATATCTTGCACGAATAAATATGATTTTTAAATTTCTAAAGATTTTTAATTAAAATAGTAATATGAGTGTTAAGCTTAAAGTCTACAAAAAGGGTAAAATGAAAATTTTGCTAGTTAAAAAGATTCCGGATCGAGCCTTAAAAAAGGACTCGTCCGGAATGACAATAAGGGAATTACTTAATAATCTTCTTTTCTCTCAAAACAGTTTCAATAGTATTTTGACCTATTTCCTGAAGATCGTACTTCACTCGTGTATAAGGTTTGTTAATCTTTATGTATCTGCTTAAATCTATTGGTGTTCCAATCACAACTGAATCGCAATCAGTTTTGTTAATTGTATTCTCAAGGTCTTTCATCTGTGCTTTACCGTAACCCATTGCTGGAAGCAGAACGCCTATGTTCGGATATTTTTTAAATGTATCTGAAATTGTTTTTACAGTGTAAGGTCTTGGGTCAACTATTTCTTTCGCACCAAGTTTTTGTGCTGCAATTGTTCCGGCGCCGTATTGCATTTCACCGTGAGTTAGAGTTGGACCATCTTCAACTACAAGAACTCTCTTACCTCGAATAACTTCAGGTTTATCTACGGTAATCGGTGAAGCTGCTTCAATAATTGTTGCATTTGGGTTTAGCATTTTTGTGTTTGCAATTACTTCCAGGATATCATCATTATCTGCGGAATCAATTTTATTAATCACAGCAGCATCAGCCATTCGTAAAGAAGTATTTCCAGGGTAATAGTAGAGTTCGTGACCCGGTCTGTGTGGATCAACAACTGTGAAAGTAACATCAGCTTTGTAAAAAGAGAAATCATTATTTCCTCCATCCCACAAAATTACATCAGCTTCTTTTTCAGCTTCTCTCAGTATTGCTTCGTAATCAACTCCCGAGTAAATAACACCTCCACGAGCAACGTGTGGTTCGTATTCTTCGATCTCTTCGATAGTGCAATTATGTTTTTTTAAATCTGCATAAGTAGCAAATCTCTGCACTTTTTGTTTTACCAAATCACCGTAAGGCATTGGGTGACGGATAGCTACAACTTTCTTTCCTGCTTCAGTCAATACTTTAACAATCTTTCTTGAGGTTTGAGATTTACCTGCACCTGTTCGAACAGCTACAACTGCTACAACAGGTTTTTTACTTTTTACTTGTGTTTCTGCTGCACCTAAAAGTCTGAACGAAACTCCGGCTGCATTTACAACAGATGCCTTAGCCATCACATAATCGAATGGTACATCGGAATATGAAAAAACAACTTCATCCACTTTAAACTGATTGATTAATTTTTCAAGATCTTTTTCTTCATAGATTTTTATTCCCTTCGGATAAAGCTTCCCGGAGAGTTGTTTCGGATAAGTTCTTCCTTCAATATTAGGAATCTGAGTTGCAGTAAATGCAACAACATTGTACGATCTGTTGTTCCTGAAGAACACATTAAAATTATGAAAGTCGCGACCAGCCGCACCCATAATCAGCACATTCTTGCGAGCCATGAGAAAATCTCCTTTGGTTTTTAGTTGGATTATATTCTATAAAATCATTACCAAATTTAAGGTTTTTGGGCGAGAAATGCCTCTTTTTAATCGTTAGAATTTGGAAGATAGGAGTTAGATCAGATAATTTTTTAATAAAAAATCCTCTATAATTAAAATCGAAATATCTATATCTATTCAATTTTCAATATTTTAGAATATAATAAATGCGTAAATAATTATATCCAGAGGAACATATGAAAAAGTTATTCAACCAATTTGCACTTCTTCTATTTTTTACACCGTTTGTTTTAGCCCAAGATTTAGATTTCTTCAATGAGTACTTTATAGATGAAACTATGAGAATAGACTATTACCATATTGGTAATTCAGAAGAAGAGATAATTACAATTGATCAAATTTATAAATATGGTATTTGGGCTGGAAGCAGAAATTACCTTATTGATGATCTGAATCTCGGAAGGTATTGTGCAAAAATCTATGATG
>JBATIA010000458.1:0-1893 GCA_049667415.1 Ignavibacteriaceae bacterium | reverse complement strand
AAAAGAAAGTAGTAGATGATAGAATCAAATCAACGCAAAAAGACATTGATGGAGAGACTGATCCACGGAAGTTGGAAGAACACAAAATGTGGCTCGGATATTACAAGGCTATAAAAGAATCTTTTAGTGAATATAAAACTGTATTACCGGATAAATTATTTAAAGATACACTTATAATTCAGGGTGAGGATAGAAAAGTAATTCTGTTTTCCGGAGGCAAAGGTCATACAGAGAGTGACATGGTGTTACTGTTGCCCGAGGATAAAATTCTATTTGCGGGCGATATTCTATTTATAGAAAGTCATCCCTGGCTTGGTGATGGATTTATGGAGGAGTGGATTGACTATCTGGAGGAATTGAAAAAGCTTGACGTAGATCAAATAGTCCCCGGGCACGGACCGATTGGAAATAAAAAAAACCTTGACGTAATGATCAGTTATATTAAGACAATTACCAATTTAGTTGATGATGCAATTGCAAATAATATATCCAAGGAAGAACTTAGATTAACTACTATTCCAGGCGAGTTCAAAGATTGGTGGCTAAGCAGATTCTTTACTCTTAATCTTGTAGTACAATACAGTAAACAAAGTAGTGATTAAACAGCTTATCTTTATACAAGAAGAACTTTTAAGCGGAATATTAATAAAATAATTCAAGTGAAGTTTTACTTATTCAATCTTTATTAGGAGGATGTTATGAAAAACTTGTTTTTACTTTCTGCTATGCTTCTTTTACTGCAACCTTCACTTATTGCTCAAAGTTCGGCTGGTATGGCTTTGAATTTGGATGGAAATGGAGATTACATGATAATCCCAGATGATTCCTCAATGAGACCGACTGAATCAATTTCAGTAGAAGCATGGATACGACCTAGCGTAAACCTGGATACTACTTCAAGCTTGATTCAGTTTGTTACTAAAAATGATGCAAGCAGTTCTCAAAATTTCAAGGATTCATGGGATTTATGGTACCAGGACGGACAAGTACTATTTGGTTTTCGCGTAGCGGATAGCCTAGCCAATCCGCTGATTAATACATCGTATAAAATTGATTTAAATGCCAATGCAAACTATCATTTAGCCGGAACGTATGATAAGCAAAATATAAAACTATATATTAATGGAGAACTGTTAAGTACAAGAGTAGAAAATAGAAATATTCAGAATGGAACCACTGAAGCAGTAATTGGAGCAGATAGTGGAGAAAAGTTATTCTTTTACAATGGAATAATTGATGAAGTTCGTATTTGGAATGTTGCCAGAACACAATCTCAGATTCAATTAACAATGTATGATACTTTAAGTAGTGTGTATTATACCTCAAATGATAGCGGGTTAATTGCATATTGGAGATTTGATTCACTTGAAGATCTTGGAATAAATTCAGGAGGAATTGATGATATACGTGATCTATCAATAAATGCAAATCATGGAGACTTAGAGGGAAATGCAACCCTGGATTCGTCGGTTATTTTTGTATCCATTGAACAAAACGATTTCTCAGGCAATATTAATTATTTTTCATTGAATCAAAACTACCCCAATCCATTTAATCCCAAAACAGTAATCAGTTTTCAGTTACCGGCAAGTAATAAGGTAACATTAAGGGTTTACGATGTTCTGGGAAATGAAATTGCAAACTTAGTCAACGAAGAACTTTCTGCTGGAGAATATGAAGTTGAATTTAAGGGTGAAGTATTAACAAGTGGAATTTATTTCTATCAACTTAAAGCAGGAAAATTTCTAGAGACTAAAAAAATGATTTTAATCAAATAGGAGGTTACAATGTTTAAAGTACTATATGCATTTTTGTTGCTTACTTGTTTCTCAATCGTTTTCAGTCAGCCCATTCCATTTGTACCAGATGTAAATACAGTTGGTCTCTGGCATT
>JBATIA010000457.1:0-3890 GCA_049667415.1 Ignavibacteriaceae bacterium | reverse complement strand
AACATCTAATGTGTATGCATCCTTCATCAAAAACTGTCTGCCGCGAATGACTCCGCTTCTGGGTCTGGGTTCATTCCTGAATTTGGTTTGTATCTGATACCAGATTTGTGGCATATCTTTGTATGATTTAACAACGTTGCGTGCATGAAAAGTCATAATCTCTTCATGAGTTGGTGCAAGAACATAGTCTCTGTTTTTAATGTGAAAAAGAATATCTCCAAATGCTTCAACTCTTCCGGTCTCTTCCCATATTTCTTTTGGATTCAGCGCCGGCAGATGAAATTCCTGTCCGCCGATTGCATCCATTTCTTCACGGATTATTTGCGATACTTTTCTCAATACTCTGTAACCCAATGGAAGGAATGAATAAATTCCTGCTGAAACCATCCTGATCATACCTGAACGAAGCATCAAAATATGGCTAGTTACAGTTGCATCGGCGGGAACTTCCTTAAGAGTGGGAACAAAATATTTACTAAGCTTCATATAAAGTGGGTCTTTCTTAAACAGAAAATTTGAGGTCAAAAAATACTTATTTGAAGCCCCTCTTCAAAACCTGCAGAAATTCTTGGAACCGGTTATCGTTTGTGCAATTCGACTTTTTTTGGATATGTTTCCTCAACACAATTTGAAAATACTTTATGGAATTACACTCTGCTTCAATTTCACTTTGGAGTCTTCTGCCTTTTATATTTATGCTCGGTTCAATCGCTGTGTTTCCGCTTTTCTGGAATCACTTCTGGGAGAAAAACAAAAACAAATTGATTGTTGCTATAATACTCAGCATCCCGGCAATAATTTACCTTCTTTCTGTAAACCTGGAAGAAAAGTTGATTGAGACGATGGTTTTCGATTATGTTCCGTTTATAATCCTTCTTGGATCCTTATTTACTATTACCGGCGGGATTTATCTCACTGGAGATATCGAAGCTAAACCAAAAATAAATACTTTGTTTATGGCCATCGGTGCGGTGCTTGCTTCATTTATGGGAACAACTGGTGCAGCAATGTTGCTTATCCGTCCGGTTATTCAAACAAATAAAGAGAGAAAGTATAAAGTACATACAATTCTTTTCTTCATAGGAATTATTGCAAACTGTGGTGGCTTATTAACACCACTCGGAGACCCACCGTTATTTATGATGTATCTCCGCGGGGCACCATTTACGTGGTTCTTTAATTTATTTATTGAATGGCTTTTAACAAACGGATTACTATTACTCGTTTATTTTCTGGTTGATTCTTATTTCCATAAAAAGGAACCACCTTCAGCAATTATAAGAGATGAAACTCAGATTCGTCCGCTAAAAATTGAAGGGAAAATGAATTTTATCTGGCTAATCGGAGTTGTCCTGGCAGTTGCGTTACTAAACTCACAATATCTCCACTTTATTCACTACAATGAATATTACAAATTCATCCGTGAAGCTGTAATAGTTTTGATGGCATACCTCTCAATACTTTTTACTCCGCATATAACAAGAGTTTCGAACAATTTTACCTGGGAACCAATAAAGGAAGTAGCGTATTTATTCCTCGGAATTTTTATAACGATGGTTCCCTGCCTGCTTTATCTTGAAATGAATGCAAAAAACCTTGGAGTCGTTTCCGCAAACCAATTTTATTATTACACAGGTTTATTAAGCAGCTTCCTGGATAATACACCAACAGCAGTAACATTTCATTCTCTTGCATTAGGTCTGGGAGAAACTACCGGGTCAATGGTTGCGGGAATTCCTGAAGTACTTTTAAGAGCCATTTGTTTGGCCGCAGTATTTTTTGGCAGTATGACATACATTGGGAACGGACCAAACTTTATGGTCAAAGCTGTTGCAGAAGAAAATAATATTAAGATGCCACACTTCTTCGCTTATATGTACAAGTTTTCATTATTAGTATTGCTTCCAATTTTTATTTTGGTTCAATTATTACTTCTGTAGTTTTATTCCAGATTGGAGTAATGAAGATTTTGAAATTGTAAAAGAAGCTATTGAACTTAATAGAACCTTGGAAAAGTCTGGTAAAAATGTAGATAAAACTTAACTTGGTAATAGGTAATAGATATAAACAATATACCCCACTACCAGGAATATTCCTTCCACTCTTGAGATCTTAAAACCTGTTTTACTTAAAGGTAGGAGAATTAGTGCAGCCAAAAGCATTACTCCAAGATCGATATAGTTTAAATCCCCTGCTTTAATCGGAATAATTAAAGCTGTAATCCCAAGTATTCCTAGAATATTAAAAATATTGGAGCCAACAACATTTCCTATAGCAATGTCCGATTCTTTTTTATATGAAGCAACACCAGCAGTAATTAACTCGGGTAGACTTGTCCCAAAAGCTACAACTGTCAATCCTATTATTGCATCGCTAACGCCAATAGCTTTAGCAATTGAAATAGCACTATTGAGAAAATAGTGTGCACCGAGTATTAATAATCCTAAACCGCCTAATATTACAACAATTGAAACCGGAATGTTCATGTTACTTTTTAGTCCCTCCCTAAATTCATTTACTACTACTTTATGCTTTTCTTTACGTGCCATACTAATATTTACGACAGTATAGTAAATAATTCCAATAATAAATAGCAGCCCCTCGATAAATCCTAACTCTCCATCTAGTAAAAGAATTAGCAGGAGAATGCTTACTCCAATCATAATAGGGATTTCTCTTTTAATTACGTTTGCGTGAACATTGAGAGGTCGGATAATTGCCGAAACACCAACTATCAATGCAACGTTTGCAATATTCGAGCCTACAACATTACCAAGCGATATTGAGCTGTTCCCAATAAGGGCAGCTTTTAAGCTTACAACAAGTTCAGGAGTCCCTGTTCCAAAAGCAACTATAGTAAGTCCAACTACAAGAGGAGTGATTCCCACTTTAATTGCGAGATTCGAACTACCGCGAATTAGTCCTTCTGCACCTATAAAAAGTGATGTCAATCCTAAAACCAGAATTATTATAACTTCAAAAGTCATAAAGAATTATTTTTATTACAGAATGGATTAATTCAGTTGTTCGACAAGGTAAACTTTATCATTTCTTCGCACAAGTTCCGGAGTTTCAAACGTGACTTCATCACCCTTTTTAGCTGAACGTGAGGATTTTTCATCGACAATCATTTTCGATAAAATCATTTTTACAAGTCCTGTGGTTTCGCCTATGATTAAAAGTCGATCATTCAATTTTATCTTTCCAGTTTCCAGCAAAATATGAGCGGCTCTTGGTTTCTTGAAATAGTTGAGAACTTTGCCCACATAAACTTTGCGAGTTGAAGCTTTAGTACCATCAACATCCGTATAATCTTCAGAAGAAGGTACGCCGAAATAAAAGCCCGATGAAAATCCGCGGTTGTAAACTTTTTCGAGCTCTAAAAGAAATTCTTTTTTCTTTTCCTTATTTAATTTCCCTTCAAAGTAAAGATCAATTGCCTTTCGATAAACCGACACAGTTTTTGCTACATATTCAGGAGATCTTTTTCTTCCTTCTATTTTGAACGAATCAATTCCTGCTTCAATAAGTTGATCTATAAATTCTATTGTGCAGAGATCTTTTGGAGAAAGAACATAATCATCCCCTATTAATAATGATTTCTCAGTTGCGGTATCGTAAACCTCGTACTCTCTTCTGCAAGGTTGAACACATTCCCCTCTGTTTGCACTTTGTCCAAATAAGTGATGACTCATAAAACATCTGCCGCTAACAGCAATGCACATCGCACCATGAATGAATGCTTCAATTTCAAGATCATTATTAGCTCTTATCTTTTTTATTTCTTCAAGTGAACATTCACGTGCAAGAACAATCCGAACCGCACCTAGTTTTTTATAAACTGATGCAGCCAAGGAATTTGATACTGAACCTTGAGTTGAAATGCAGAA
>JBATIA010000456.1:0-4978 GCA_049667415.1 Ignavibacteriaceae bacterium | reverse complement strand
TACTGATGCTGAATCAATGGAAGCTGTGCTAGAGGATCCTATGATTCTCATTCACGATAAGAAAATTTCAGCAATGAAGGACCTTTTGCCAATACTTGAAAAAGTTGCGCAGCAAGGTAAATCTATGATGATCATTGCCGAAGATTTAGAAGGTGAAGCACTTGCTACACTTGTGGTTAACAAGATTCGCGGCACGTTGAAAATCGCTGCAGTTAAAGCACCTGGTTTTGGCGACAGAAGGAAAGCAATGCTCGAAGATATTGCAACGCTTACAAACGGAACAGTTATTTCAGAAGAAAGAGGATTCAAATTAGAGAACGCAACTGTTTCTTATTTAGGAACTGCTAAAAAGGTTGTAATCGATAAAGATAATACTACAATAGTTGAAGGCGCAGGAAAGACTGAAGATATCAAGAAAAGAATAAATGAAATAAAAGCACAGATTGATAAAACGACTTCTGACTACGATAAAGAAAAACTTCAGGAAAGATTAGCAAAACTTTCCGGTGGTGTTGCAGTGCTTAAGATCGGTGCTTCTACAGAAATAGAAATGAAAGAAAAGAAAGCACGTGTTGAAGATGCACTGCATGCAACTCGTGCTGCAGTTGAAGAAGGAATAGTCGCAGGTGGTGGCGTAGCTTTAGTCAGAGCAATAAGTGTTCTTGATAAAGTTGAAGGTGAAAACATTGATCAGACAACAGGTATTAAGCTTGTGCAGAAGGCACTTGAAGAACCGTTGAAACAGATCGTGAACAATGCAGGTCTTGAAGGATCGGTTGTATTGCAAAAGGTTAAAGAAGGCAAAGATGATTTCGGATTTAA
The DNA here is from genome assembly GCA_049667415.1 of Ignavibacteriaceae bacterium. GTDB lineage: Bacteria > Bacteroidota > Ignavibacteria > Ignavibacteriales > Ignavibacteriaceae > IGN2. The sequence goes on along the minus strand of JBATIA010000456.1, from coordinate 4,156 downwards.
TGCGCAGACTGAAAAATATGAGAACCTCATAAAGGCTGGCGTTCTTGATCCAACCAAAGTGACAAGAACTGCATTAGAAAATGCTGCTTCGGTTGCTTCATTGCTGGTTACTACTGAAGCTGTTGTTTTTGAGAAGAAAGAGAAAGAACATTCTATGCCTCCAATGCCAGGTGGTGGTATGGGCGATATGGGTGGAATGTATTAATAGCACTTCCAATCCTATTAAAAGAAGGCGGGCAAGTTCCCGCCTTTTTTTTGTTAAAGCTGATATCTCTTTGGTCTGAGTTTTGCAGAAATAGCAGATTAGGACTGATCTTAAATAGCTAATTCTGACGTAAATCAAACAAATTTCAATATAATGCTAGTTTTATCCAACCTCACCAAGAAATTCGGAAATTTTATCGCGGTAAATAATATCAACCTGGAAATTAGTGCAGGTGATTTCTTCGGATTTCTAGGTCAAAATGGAGCCGGAAAGACAACCACAATTAAAATGATTACGGGTTTATATTCACCCTCCGAGGGAAGAGTTCTTATTGGTGGATTTGATATTCAAAAGAATCCAATAGAAGCTAAAAGTCTTATTGGCTACATTCCTGATCAACCATTCTTATACGAAAAATTAACTGGCAGAGAGTTTCTGTACTTTTGTGGAGGGCTATATAAAATTGATAAAACGAATTTAAAAAATAAAATCGAAGAAACTATTGATCAGCTAAAAATCGGAGAATGGGTAGACAAGCGAACAGAAGAATATTCTCAGGGAATGAGACAAAGAATCGCTATTGCTTCAGCTCTACTACATGATCCTAAACTTATTGTTGTCGACGAACCAATGATAGGCCTTGATCCGCAAAGTGCACTTGTTGTTAAAAATGTTTTAAAGCAGAAAGCCACCGAAGGTGCTGCAATATTTATGTCAACTCACAGCTTAAATGTTGCAGAAGAAATCTGTTCAAGAATCGGAATAATAAAAGACGGTCAGATGATTCTTGAGGATGAGAAAGAAGTAGTTGAGCAGATAAGAGGAACTGATCATCATAATCTTGAATCACTCTTCCTTCACCTGACAAAATAAATGAAAGTGCTTTTCCACATATTAAAATTTAAAATCCTTTTTGTATTTAAATCGCAAGGGAATTTTAGTCTAAGCTCCGCAATAAAAAGTCTGGGTGTAATAACCGTATATACCTTCTTCGCCATTGGGGTATTTGTTCTGGCGAAAAATATAATCGCGTATTTGCTGGAAGATGTAAAAATAGGGATGTATCTGTTTCACCGATTCATTTTCGTTGTGTTATTTATTTTCTTTATGGCAGTCAATATCGGTAACATAGTTGTTTCTTATTCGACATTCTTTAAAACCAGGGAAGTTGATTATTTTTTGACCAAGCCTCTATCATTTGCAAAAATATTTCTAGTAAAATTCTTTGATAATTTCTTTTACAGCTCATCGACTCTTCTTTTGATAATATCAGCAGTTATAGCAAGTTACACTTCATATTTCGGGCTTCCCTTGTACTTTATCCCACTATCGGTGTTATTTATAATTCTGCCATTTATGTTTATTGCCGGTACCCTGGGAGCTATAATATTACTTGTTATTATGAGGATTGCCGCAATATTTGGTATAAAAAAAGTCCTCGTAACTATTGCTTCAATTTATGCAAGTGCTACAATTTTATTTTATTATTTCAGCAGTCCGGTAAAACTCGTTACCAAGGTATTTGAATACTTTCCGAACATAAATAACTACTTTGGTTTTTTAGAAAATCCGGTAGTAAAGTTATTACCTAACCATTGGGTTGCAGAGGCTCTGTACTGGATTACGATTGGGAAAGTTTATGCTGCAGGATGGTATATTTATCTCTTAATAATTGCTTCGGGTTTGTTTTTTCTTTTATCTCTTTTAATAGCAAAGAAATGGTTCTATAAAACCTGGCTTGTTTTTTTAAACCTCTCCAGCGAGCTTTCCGCAAAGAAAAATAATGACAGCAAAGTAATTTTCTCCTTCGAAAATAATTCATCGCTAAAACCAAGACGCGAGGCTTTGATCAAACGAGAACTTCTCTTGTTTATAAGAGAGCCAAGCCAATGGAGTCATTTTATTGTGATGATATTTCTAATTTCAATTTTCATTTTATCAATTTCAAGCATAGATGTAATTATCCTCAAATCGTATGACGTCTATCTAAAGACACTTATTTACCTGGTTATTTATCTGTTCAATGTTTTTTTAATCGCCTCGCTATCAATCAGATTCATATTCCCACTCGTCAGTCTTGAAGGTGAGACAATCTGGAAAGTTAGAAGTGCCCCGCTGAATTATAAAAAGCTAATGCTTACAAGATTGCTTATTTATTTTTCAGTAATATTTGTAATTGGGCAGGCACTTAATTTTGTCTCAAACTATCAATTCTCAATTTTGCTTACTGCAATTTCGCAATTGAATACAGCTTTCGTCACCATCACATTGGTATCAATAAATTTTGGAATGGGTGCAATATTTGCAAATTATAAAGAAAGAAATCCTATAAGAGTTGCTTCATCGCAAGGAGCTTCAATTACTTTTTTATTTACAATTATATACCTGGTATTTCTGATTATACTCTTATTTGCACCAGTAAGTAATTATTTTTATGCCATTGAAAGAGGAATCTCAATATCAATCTCTCAGCTGATTTATACAAGTTTAATGCTCGGCGCAGTTACATTAATATTTTCATATCTCAGCATTTCAAAAGGTGTAAAGTATTTCAATCAAGATATTTGAAAGCATTTAGGGTGAGGGCTTTTTAGTTAGGGCGAGTCGTTGACTCGCCTATAATTTTGACATCTTATATTTTTTACCTAGCTAGCTGTACTACTTCATAAACACCATCTTCTTGGTCTCAACAAAGTTTCCAGCTCGAAGTTGATAGAAATATACTCCGCTTGGTAATCCTTCTGCATTCCAAGTTAACTCATAAGTGCCTGCTGGTTTTTCCTCGTTAACAAGAGTTGCTATTTCATTTCCTAATAAATCGTAAACTTTAAGTGTGACAAATTGCCTACTGCCTGTTGTGTATTGCATACTGGTTATTGGATTAAATGGGTTAGGATAATTTTGCTCCAACACAAAATCAACTGCAAGGTCATTTGTTTCATTTCTAATACCAACAGGAATAAAGTTATAAAATGCAAGATGGGTTATTGTTGCCACTGCTAATTTTGCTAAAGCGTGGTAGTAAGCAAGATTGAAATGTTCAATTTTGTCATTTGAAGTATGGTAATAAGGATTACCATCGCCGCTGAAAAATGCCTCACTAAAAACCATTGCACTGTATCCGTAATCCCAAAATGATGAATGATCACTGTAAGTCGTTCCCGGATTAAAAATAGCCGAAGTCAAACCAAGATTGTACAGATTTGCTAACGAATCAACAAGGTTAGCTAATTCAACTGAATTTGCAATTGGTCGGGTATTAATATCGAATAAACCGTCATCGTCACTGTCCCACCCCAACATTTCCAGATTAACAACTCCCAGTATATCATCTCCGGACAAATAAGATTGCAGGGCGTAATAACGGCTGCCCCAAAGACCCCTCTCCTCTTCATCCCACAGCGCAAATATAATGGTATAGGGAGTTGGTATTTGAGAGAGAATCCTCGCTGCTTCCAGAACAGCTGCGACACTGCCAGCATTGTCATCCGCACCCGGTGCCGGAGGCTGAGCAGGCATATCATCATAATGAGCACAGATTATAAATTTCTGATCGGGATAGTCTGTACCGGTCTTAATGCTGTAAACATTCCTTCCGGTCGAACTATAATTTTGATTATATGTAGGTATGTTAAAACGAGTCAATGTTTGAAAGATAAAATCTGCCGCCAGATCATTATGTGGATGATACAGATATCGGGAGAGGAATAGATAAGTACTATCATTAATTGTAACGGAATCTTCACCCGATAAAATATTAACAAAATATATGAGAGTGTCTAAATTTGTTTGATTGATTAAATACTGAATAAGCGTATCTATCGCTTGAGTTGAAAATTCATTGTTATTAGTTTGAGCTTTCTGTAAGTCAGACAAAGTGGTTGTATTTTGCGCAACCATTCTTTGCGACTGTGTTAAAACAAAAATCATAAATATTAATAACAATAATAT